>CAZJCH010000223.1:2252-4883 GCA_964544005.1 uncultured Papillibacter sp. | reverse complement strand
TGTCAAACAAGCGATTGACAGCCGGGATATCCGCGCCGGTCAGTCTGTTCAGGAGCGTCGATTTGCCGGCGTTTGTGTAGCCGACGAGGGCTACGACGGGGACATTGTTCTTTTCGCGCTTACGCCGTTGGGTGGAGCGCACCTGGCGTACTTCCTCCAGTTCCTCCTCCAGCTTTGCGATCTTCCGCCGGATGTGACGGCGGTCCGTCTCCAGCTGCGTCTCACCGGGACCGCGTGTGCCGATGGGCGCCGACGTGCCGGCTTGGCGCTCCAGATGCGTCCACATACCGGTGAGCCTTGGCAGCAGGTATTTGTACTGCGCCAGCTCTACCTGCAGCCGCCCCTCCCTTGTCCGGGCCCGTTGAGCAAAAATGTCCAGGATCAGCCCCGAACGATCCAATACGCGGACGCCCAAGTCCTCCTCCAGCGCGCGCGCCTGAGACGGCGAGAGCTCGTTGTCGAAGACGGCCAGGCTGCAGCCTTCAGCGTCGATGAGCGCTTTGATTTCCTGCGCTTTCCCCTTGCCTATAAACGTCCTCGGGTCAGGCGTCTGCTTATTCTGGAGTATCCGTGCAACGGATACCCCTCCCGCCGTTTCCAGAAGCGCCTCCAGCTCGTCTAGGCTCTCATCCGTCGAGCGCTCCTTAAAATCCATGCTTTCGGCGCACAGACCTGCCAGAACGGCCTTTTCCATGGTTTTATCTGTCGTTTCTATATAAGTCACCTGTTTCTGATTTTTTGTTTGAAGAGGAGTGGAACGGTCAAGCCCATTCCTTATTTTGTAAGCACCTCGACGATCTCGCCAACATACATGCGGTGGTAGTCGCCGTTTTCGTAAGTGCCGGCGATTTCGGGGGTCAGGAAGTTTTCGGGCTCGAAATCGTGGAAGTAAATTTTTTTGCAGACAAGGACAAGCTCGGCTTCCTCAAAATAAACGGCGCCGCTGTCGGTCAGGCAGGGTGTCAGGCCTGTCTCTTTTATTTTGTCAACGTCACGTCCGCTTTTTGAGCCGCAGAGGAACAGGGCGTCCCTGTACTTCTCACCGTAAAAGCTGAGAGTATAGTTTTTCCCGTAATCCATGAATTTACGTGTGTACCGTGACGGCCGGACGAAGCAGAACGTGACGGCCTTCTGCCACAGGACACCCAGACCGCCCCAGCTGGCCGTCATCGTGTTGAAGCCCGATTCATCGCCGCCTGTAATCAGCATCCACTTGTCGCCGACAAGGTCAAATACGTTTTCCTGAATAGCTTTGACGCCTATTTTTTTAAACATGTGCGCAGCCTCCCGTTATTTATCTTTTATCATTATATCGCGCGGAGCCAAAAAAATATACCCGCACCTCATAAGTGCGGGTATTTTTCGATCAGTTATTTCAGGCCGAACTTTTTGTTGAACTTGTCAACGCGTCCGCTGGTGTCGACCAGCTTCTGTTTGCCTGTATAAAAAGGGTGACACTTCGAGCAGATTTCCACCCTGATGTCCTTTCGTGTGCTGCCCGTCTCAATAACCTCACCGCAAGCGCACTTGATCGTCGTCTGCTGATAGTTGGGATGGAGCCCTTCCTTCATCATGTTCACCTCTTTCGTATTCTGTGTGCACATACGTATAAATCACGCACAAAAAATAATAGCATAGTTACATTTAAATTGCAACAGCAATTTTTCAATCTTCTACAATACTTCTGCTGCCTCCCCGAGGGTGAAGAAATAGATGAGCCTGCTCTTGACGGGGAGCCCTGTAATGCGCGTCATGGCGTGTCCGTAGGCTGAAAGCTGCGGCGCATAGAGCCTTGTCTTTTCGTTAAGCGTCGCCTTTGTCACGTAATCAGACTTGAAATCGATGACGTGGAGCGCGCCGTTTTCTAAAAAGCAGCAGTCAACGACGCCCTGGAACAGGATCTCATCCTCACCAGCCGATTCGTAATAGTCTCCGGCCGGAACGAGCAGCGAAAATTTGAACTCCCTGTAGAGCTTTTCGGCTCCCATGACGCGCCGGCCGAGGGGGGATGTGAAAAAAGCCAGAATCTTTTCCGGGTCGACGGCGTCTGCTTGCTGCGCGCTTAAAAAGTTGGTATCCTTGAGCCGCCGCAGCTCCTGCCGGATATCGCCGATAGTGCCGCATTTATTAAAATCAGCGTATTGCATGGCCAGATGCAGCGCCGTTCCTCGCTCGGCAGCGGTCAGGGCGGCGCGTTCGGTGATAAGTGCGGGCCGTAAGAAAGGCGAGCGCTGCTTTTTAATGTATGAGGTCTCTTCGGCTTCCTCCGCTGCCTCGTAGTCGGCGAAGCGGCCTTTGAGCTCCGTGGCCGTCAGCTTGGAGGGAATCCTCGCAGCCTGGGGATACGGGTACTGATACCCGAGCTTTTGGCGGAGCGCTTCAACAGCCTCCGGTCCGGCTTTGACGCGGGGCGTCTCAGCCGTGGCTTTCTTCTGCTTCCTGACTGTTCTAGCTTCAGCGCAAATTTTTCTGATGCTCCAAACGTCCTCACCGTCACATGGATAAGCGCCGTCCTGTCTTAAGCTGCCGGCTTCCGGCCGCGTCAGGGCGGGCAGGAGGATGAGGTCCGCCATGCTTCTTGCACTCTCCAGGACTTGCGGCGGAACCGGGGCTGACGCGTCCTTTTGAAGT
>CAZJCH010000223.1:0-2233 GCA_964544005.1 uncultured Papillibacter sp. | reverse complement strand
GGTAAAGGTTGATACGATGATCAGCTTTTCCCGGGCTCTTGTCATGGCGACATACAGTATGCGCAATTCCTCCGCCATCATCTCACGCGTCAGCTTTCTCGCGACTGCCAGCCGGGCGACGGTCGGATATTCTATCCTTCTTTTCAGGTCGGTCACTTTTGCTCCGACTCCCAGCTGCGCGTGGATGAGAAGCGGTTTTGCGGCGTCTTTGTTATTGAATCGTTTTGCCGTATCGGCGAGGACGACGATGGGGAATTCGAGCCCCTTCGATTTGTGAATACTGAGTATTTTAACGGTGTCGCCGGCTGACACCTCATTCTTTTCGCCCGGTTCTATCCTGTTTGCAATGAGTTTTCTAATAAAATTGATAAAGCCGAACAGTCCTTTATAACCGTTTTGCTCGTACCTGACCGACAGGTCTAAAAGCTTCATCAGATTTTCGCGCCGTGCTTCGCCGCCGGGGAGCGCGCCCATAACGCCGAGTATGCCTGTTGTGTTGCACACATGCCAGATGAGCCTGACCGACGTCATGTCCGGGGCTGTTTCGCGGAACGCCTTCAGCTCCTCTATAAAGGCCCGGCATTTACTGTTCGTTTCCGCCGCTTTTTTCAGCGCAGTGTAAAAATCGGCTGTATTATCGGCAAGCCTGATTTCGGCGAGCTCGTCCGGCGCAAAGCCGTAAACGGGGCTGCGGAGTACGGCGATCAGCGGTACGTCCTGCATCGGATTGTCGATGATTTCGAGCAGCGAGATCATGACCGCGATTTCCGGCGCCTCGAAAAAGCCCTCGCCGCCGGAAGTGCCTGCCGGTATATTCCGTTCCGCCAGCTGGCGGGCAAAGATGCCCGCTTTATCCTTGACGGAGCGAAGGAGAATGGCAAAATCACCGCAGGTCACGGGGCGCGTCCCGCCCTGCCCGTCGGGGATGCGCAGTCCGCTTCTCAGTATTTCTTCAATTCTGCCGGCGACGAACGCGGCCTCCGCCTCGGCTTTTTCCGGTCCCTCCTCGTCGTCCTCCGTTTCGATCGTGCTCATATCCAGAATGTCAAGCTCAACGGCGGGCTCGGGATAAACGCCGTCCTCGCGTCCAGGATACAGGAATTCACGCTCGGTGTAGTCCATTTCTCCGAATTCCTCGGACATGATGTTCTCAAATATGAAGTTGACGGCGCTGAGGATGCCTGCCCTCGAGCGGAAATTCGTCGACAGAAGGATGCGCCGGTCTTCCCCGTCCTTCGGTTCATCCTGATAGCTTTTATATTTAGCGAGAAAGATGGACGGATCGGCAAGACGGAAGCGGTAAATGGACTGCTTGACGTCGCCGACCATGAAGAGATTCCTGCCGTTTTGGGATATGGCATTAAAAATGATCTCCTGCACGCCGCTGCAGTCCTGATACTCGTCCACCATAATCTCTCTGAAGCGGCCGGAGACGGCTTCGGCCAGCGCCGTCGGCGCCCCCGTTTCCCTGTCTGTCAGAAGGCGCGCCGCCATGTGCTCCAGGTCTGAAAAATCGGCGAGACCGCGTTTTCTTTTTACAAGGCCGTAAGCTTCGTCAAAGTCGAGGACAAGGGTGAGCAGCGCCGTGACAACCGGCTTGACGGTTTCCATATCCGCCAGAAGCTCATTCGAAGCGCACTCGAAAAACGAGGCGACCTTTTTCATGGCCTCCCGGCATTTTGTCCGGATTTCCTTGAGTTCATCAAAGCCGGCGGCGTTCCTCGGTCTTGGGAAATCGATGGCGGCGCAGGCTCTGGCCTCGTCCCAGCTGCTCTCGAGAGCTTTTATAAAACAGCCGAGGCTGTTTAAGGTCGCCGTTATGCTGGCGCCGTATCCTTTACTAAATTCAGGATGGCAGGCGCACTCCGACAGGAGCTCCTGCATGACGCTCCGCCAATAAAGTGCTTTCCGGCGGGCGTCGTCCATCAGATACCGGCCCCAGATCGTTTCGGACACGTCGCACGCCGTATTCTTTTCGAGCATTTCCAGCTGGCTTGCGACCCAGCGCGTCGGGTCGGCGTGGCTTTGAAGCTTCGCGTGCGCGTCAAGAATGATGTCAAAGAGCCGCTTGTCATCACGTCCAGCCGACATGGTATCCACAAGGAGCGCAAAGCCCGGCATTTTGTCCATCGCGTCGTAGCGCGCCTCAATAAGGTCCTCCAAGACGCTCAGCTTGAGAATGCCGCTCTCATTTTCGTCGGCGACACGGAAGTCCGGCGATATATCTGCCAGA
>CAZJCH010000222.1:0-4888 GCA_964544005.1 uncultured Papillibacter sp. | reverse complement strand
AAAACTTTGTGAAAATTGGCTTCAAGGATTACGTTGATATCTTTGTGTCCCAGAGAGGTAAAGTACAATCATTTCGTTTTATAGCTTATCAAAATCTATCAAACTAGCACCAGGAATACTGGTGCTAATGTTTTATTATTTGGGGACATTATCAAAAATGCTTGACAGCCTTTTGTTGTGTGAGCTGGCTTTTACGGGCAGCTGATGATTCCTTCCGACCAAAGGCACGCGCCGCAGGTGGGCTTCATATTACCGAGGCAATCGTTTTTATTGTCGTCCCTGTTGTCGCAGCCCCCGCAGTGGATACACGGAGAAAACTCAAAATTTCTGACTCTGCTCCTGAAATCGGCATAATTCCGGCTGTTCCATATATCGTCAAGCCGTTCCTGCTTCATTGTGCCAAAGGAATGGTGATAGACGACTCTCTTATGCGTCTCCAGATACGTCACAGCGCTGTGCAGCAGCGCCATACACGGGCTGACATCGCCGTCATGACGCACGAAGGCGTTGCCTTCCTCCACAAATCGGCAGTGTTTTTTCCGTCTTAGGAGGGGGACGCCATTGAATTCAATGCTGCAGTCGGAGGCGTACAGCCCCAATAGGCCCTCCCGGACCTCGGGGATCTTCATATCCATCATTGGGAGACTGACGGCGGGATAAGCGCTCGTATTCTCAGTGTATAGTTCCAGACTGACGATTCGGCTATAAAGGCTCTCCTGCAGCGAGCCTAAATCCGTCGGGATAATGTTGGAGATGTTGATGTCGGTGACTTTATTCTCAAACGCGAACTTCGCCAGCTGACCGAGCTGGCGGATATTGCTCTTCATGGCGACAAAAGCGAGGCCGAGACCGACCTCCACATCCCGCAGACAGCGTTCATAATTGAATTTTGCAATATTGTTCTTCACCAGCGTGAAATTGCTCTTCTGCCTGATCTTCTCGTAGCCCTCCGGCTCAAAGGAGTCGACCGATACCCACAGCTTTTTAAGGCCGGCGTCAAGAAGCGCCGACGACAGCTCCTTTGTCAAAAGCGTTCCGTTCGTCAGCAGCTCTACGCGGCAGTTTTTGGACGCGGCACGCCTGACCATGGCGACGATGTCCTTATGAAAAAGCGGCTCACCCATTCCCCCGAAAAACACTGTCTCAACAGTATCCGGCATCGTGTCCATGACGCTGTTGAATACATCGGGCGCTATGTCGTCAAACGACTCGTCGAGCCATGTATTCCGGAAGCACATCGTACATGACAGGTTGCATTTTGAGGTCGGTTCAATATAGAGTTTTTTGAGCGCATCTGTCATAAATTCCGGACTTTCTCCCCGCAGCTTCTTATCATTCTATTTTATTCTAGCATAACAGCCTCCTCATCACAAATGAATCGTGTGACGATACAGTTTCTGATCGGATTTTTCATAAATATTCATATATGTCGGCTGCGCTTTTTATTGTATAATGTCATAATAGAATATTACAGATTTGAAAGGCTGGGTTGCTTTCATGTACGGATATAATGGCAAAATCCTCATCATCAATTTGACAGATTACTCGTATGAGGTGCGGGATTTGGACCCTCAGTGGGCCTATTACTATATCGGCGGCGTCACCCTGGGCGCGCGGTATCTTTATGAGCTGATGCCAGCAAAAACCCATGTTTTCGCGCCGGAAAGCGTCATCGGCTTCGTCGCGGGCCCCATGACCGGGACGAAAGCTTTGTTGAGCGCCAGGGTCTTCGTTGTCAGCAAATCGCCCGTCAACGATTTCTGGAACGACTCAAGCTGCGGCGGCTCCTTTGGCCCACACTTCCGCAAGGCGGGTTATGACGGTGTCTTTATCAAGGGCAAATCCAAAAAGCCGGTCTATATATACATTAACGACGGCAATGTTGAATTCCATGACGCCACACATCTGTGGGGCAAAACGACAAATGACGTTGAAGACCTTATCCGCGAAAAGCACGGCAACGCTTTGAGCATTATGCAGATCGGCACCGGCGGCGAGCGCCTGTCCTATATGGCCGCCATCATCAATGAAAAGCACCGGGCGGCGGGACGGGGCGGTTCCGGCGCTGTCATGGGTTCTAAAAACCTTAAAGCCCTGGTCTGCGGCGGCAACGCGAAAATTCCCGTATTTGATGAAGCCGCGCTTGTCGCCTGCAACAAGGAGTGTATCGCCCACGGCGCGGAAGGCGGTAAGGGCGCCGGTGTCGTGGCTCAGTTTAAAAGCACCGGTACCTCCGCTGAATATGACTCCTGTGTCCTGCAGGCCGACGCTCCCATAAAGAACTGGGCCGGAGCTCCCGAGGATATGACCGAGGAGGAGATGGAAGCCCTCACCGGCATGATCATGGACCCGAAATATAAAATTGCCAAGACAGGATGCGACAGCTGTTATATCAAATGCGGCGCTGTCTACAAGCTGAATAAAGGCAAGTATGAGCTCGAGGATGCCACCCGCCCGGAATATGAGTCTTTGGGGGCCTTCGGCAGTATGCTGTTAAACGGCGACTCGGCCACGGCGGTTATCCTGAACCATCTGTGCAATGAATATGGTTACGATACGATCTCCTTCGGCAATACGATCGCCTGGCTGATGGAATGTTACGAAAAAGGAATCGTCACACAGGAGGAACTTGGCGGAATCGATCTCAAGTGGGGCGATTCCGAAGCGATTCTTGCCATTGCCGAAAAGATTTGTAATTACGAAGGCATCGGCGTCCAGCTCAATCTGGCTTCCCGCGGTGCGGCAAGGGCTCTCGGCAAGGGTGAGGAATGTCTCGTCACAGCCAGCGGCATTGAGCTTCCCATGCACGGGGCGCGTTTCAATCCCGGTATGGCCCGCATCTTCCAATATGACCCGACTCCGGGCCGCCATATTAAAGGCGGCCGCGGCGTACCCAACGGCCACGCACCATGGGAGGTCAAATACAATTTCGAAAATACCGGCAAGGACGACGCCGCCGGACTCCTGGAATGGGAGTTCACCAACTGCGCCGGCGTCTGCGGCTTCGGCAACTTCCTGCTCGCGCCGATGATTGCCATTAAGATGGTAGAGGCCATCACCGGGAATCATTACACTGAGGAGCAGCTGACGCAGTTTGCGTATCGCTCCTTCACCCTGCGCCATGCGTTTAATCTGCGGGAAGGGTATCGCCGCAAGGATTTCAAAATCGACGGCCGCGCCGTTGGCAAGCCGCCGCTGGAGGCAGGCCCCCTGAAGGACCGAACGATCGACAACGAAAAGCTCGGCGACAACTTCTACGGCTATCTCGGCTGGGACATCGAAACAGCCATGCCTCCGGCAGACTTCATCAGGAATCTCGGCGGTCTGGACTTTTTAATCAGGGACCTGCATCCCGAGGCAGTCTGACGAAGGACCTTGGCGGCTGACACAATACGTATTATTTTAGAAAATCGTCCTAATGGCCTCTCTCGGGCAGACTTGCCGGCAATTCGTACACTGATGGCACAGTGCCTTTACGGCCCGCACCCTTGGATGCATTCGTCAACAGTAATTACTGAGACAAATGCTTTCAGCTGCTTCCTTTGCCGTTACGTGCCATGTTCAATAACAGGTCCAGCCGCCATCGACAGCGATGGCTTGTCCGTTGATATAGGACGAACTGTCTGTTGCAAGGAAAAGCGCGACTTCAGCGATTTCTTCCGAGGCGCCGGGACGGTTAATAAGGTCAAGGCCCTTTTGCATATTACTCATGGCTTCCATGTTTATTTTCTGCATAAATACCCCGCTGCTGACCTCAGTTATGACAGAACCCGGGCAAATGGCATTACACCTGATGTTCTTGCTGCCATAATGGAATGCCGTATTTTTCGTCAATCCGACAAGCCCGTGCTTTGAAGCCGTGTAAACAGCGCCTGCCCGGCCGCCAAAAAGGCCGCCGACTGATGCGACATTAATAATGATGCCGCCGCCCTGTTTTTCAAACTCCTTTATTGCTTTTCTCATCGTATAAAAGGGCGCCTCCAGATTCAGCTTCATTACTTTTTCATACATGGAATCGCTGAACTCTCCGACAGGACTGAAGTCATCCATTATACCCGCATTGTTAACCAGGATATCAATCCTTCCGAATCGTTTGACCGCCTCATCAATAATACCTTCCGCCTGCTCCTTTATAAGCATATCTCCTGCAAAGGGTATGACCTGACCCGTAAACCCTGCAGCTTCTTTTGCGAGCTCCTCCAAACGGTCGATTCTTCTCGCAACAGCCAATACCTTGGCGCCTTCCTTGGCAAACAGCGCAGCTATGGCCCGCCCCATTCCCGAACTTGCCCCTGTAATGACAGCGACTTTATTTTCAATTTTCATATTTTTCTCCTTAATCATATATTGTGAATAGCCTGCTGCTTGAATCGTTTCGCTCTAGCTCTTGGGAGCGGGCGCTTTCACGACAATTAGCTCCAATGTCTCCGGATGCAGGTTTCTGACATTCATTTTGGTTTGAAACGGAATTTTAAGCAGGGTTCCGCCTTCGTATTCATGGATCTCCTGATCGTTAAGGCCTATCGATAGTCTGCCTTTGATAACGGTCATATACACATTAGAGTTAGACAGATGCTCGGGAAGCCCTTCGTCTTTATTGAAAATCATATGAAGGTAATGCACATTTTCATCAAAAACAACTTTTTCGACAGCCTTTTTGTTTCCCCTGGACAGCTTGAATATTTGCTCTACCATAATGACAGTCCTCCATTACTAATAATCCATTGTGTATACCGGAAAGTGCTTCTGTTTAAATTTTACCATAGTATTCTGCCTTTAATCTGTTGTAAATGCAACAGAAGCAACTATTTGTTAAGATAATAAGACCGAAACAAAATCCAAAGCCCCTGTCCTCAACGTATCTCACCACAAAATACGTTGAAAACAG
>CAZJCH010000221.1:0-4915 GCA_964544005.1 uncultured Papillibacter sp. | reverse complement strand
GAGAATGGGTACAAATGCCGCGTTCCCGCCGTACGAGTTTTATGAAGGTGAAAAAGTCGTCGGCATAGACGCTGAAGTCGCCGCGGCCATCGCCGATAAGCTCGGCATGAAGCTTGTTATTGAAGATATGGAATTTGGCGCAATCATCGCTGCTGTTACAAGCGGCAAAATTGACATGGGCATGGCCGGCATGACAGTTAACGAAGAACGCAAGCAAAGCGTCGACTTCTCAACGACGTATGCTACCGGCATCCAGGCGATTATCGTCAAAGAAAACTCCCCGATCAAAACTGTTGACGATCTCTATGCCGAAGGCGCAAAATATGTCGTCGCTGTCCAGCAGGATACGACCGGCGATTTATACTCAACAGAGGATTTCGGCGACGAACGTGTACAGCGCTTCAACAAGGGCGCCGATGCTGTTCAGGCGCTCGTTACAGGAAAAGTCGACCTTGTTATCATTGACAACGAGCCGGCAAAGGCCTTTGTCGCGGCAAATAACAAATAAAATCGCCAAACCTGAAGGAATGGATAGGGACGGTATTTGCCGCCCCTATCCAATCTTGTTAAAGAGGAGCTGATAAGTTGTCTGGTTTCTTTGACGGCATTCGGGATGAATTTATTCTAAACTTCATTGACGACAATCGCTGGCGCTACTTGGTAAAAGGACTGGGCGTCACGATTCAAATTACATTTGGCGCCCTTGTGCTCGGCATCTGCATCGGCGTTATCGTCGCCATCATCCGTTCGACACATGACAAGACGGTTGATACCATGCGGCCGGGACCCGGCAGAGTTCTGCTGAAAATTATCAACGCCATCTGTAAGATATACCTGACGGTCATTCGCGGCATACCGGTCGTCGTCCAGATTTTGATCGCCTACTTTATTATTTTCGCCTCATCCAATAACGGCGTTCTCGTGGGTATGCTTGCATTCGGGATCAACTCCGGCGCTTACGTGGCCGAGATATTCAGGAGCGGCATTATGTCCATTGATGCAGGACAAATGGAAGCCGGGCGCAGCCTGGGCTTCAACTACGTTCAAACGATGCGGCATATCATTATCCCACAGGCGTTTAAGAATGTGCTGCCCGCATTATTAAACGAGCTCATCGCGCTGCTGAAGGAAACGGCTGTCGTCGGATACATCGCCGTTCAGGATCTGACAAAGGGCGCGGATATTATTCGCGGCCGCACCTTCTCGCCCTTCATGCCACTGTTTGCCGCAGCGCTCATCTATCTGCTTCTTGTTATGTTCTTCTCCTGGCTTGTCGGCAAGCTTGAAAGGAGGCTCCGCAGCAGTGACCACTAATTCTAACAGCACTGACACACTCATAAAAGTTCGCGGGCTTCAGAAGCATTTCAAAGACGGAGCCAGGACGCCCGAGGTCATTAAGGCCCTAGACGGGATCGACGCGGAGGTGAAGCGCGGTGAGGTCGTCGTCGTCATCGGCCCCTCCGGCAGCGGGAAATCCACCTTCCTCCGCTGCCTGAACCTGCTGGAAATCCCAACGGGCGGCACGATCTTTTTCGAAGGCGTTGATATCACCGACCCCAGGACAGACATCAACCTCCACCGTCGCAAAATGGGGATGGTGTTCCAGCTTTTTAACCTCTTCCCGCATATGACGGTGCTGAAAAACCTGACGATCGCGCCGATGAACCTGCTGCACAAAACAAAAGCCGAGGCCGAGCAGCAGGCGATGAAGCTCCTCAAGCGCGTCGGCCTCGAGGACAGGGCTCATGCCTACCCCAGTCAGCTGTCCGGCGGGCAGAAGCAGCGCATCGCCATCGTCCGAGCGCTGTGTATGGACCCGGACGTCATGCTGTTCGACGAACCCACGAGCGCATTGGACCCGGAGATGGTCGGCGAGGTGCTCGACGTCATGAAGCAGCTGGCCCATGATGGGATGACGATGGTCGTCGTCACCCACGAGATGGGCTTTGCCCGTGAGGTGGGCTCCAGAGTGGTCTTCATGGATTACGGTAAAATCATTGAAGAAAACACCCCGGCGGAGCTCTTTGCCCACCCGCAGAGCGAGCGCCTGAAAAGCTTTCTGGCAAAGGTTTTGTAAAAGTTAAAGCGGTGTTGTTTCAACGCCGCTTTTTGCTTTGGAACATTATTGAAGCAATCACCGTCTTAAGACCGGCAACCTAAAATAAAGGGAGGATTGTATATGAAAAAAGTCATTGCAGTACTTTTGGCCGTCATGCTCCTTGTTTCCGTACTCGCCGCATGCTCAGGGAAAGCTACCGGTATGACCGACACCATGCCGTCAGAAGCGCCAATACCTTATCCCAACGCGGACGACGGCTCGTACGATTACGTCGATAAAGACGAAGGCTATGCCGAAGCACCACAGTACGAGGAATTCCAATCGACCTCGGGCGGTACGGGCAGTGGCTTCATCGGCAGCGGTTCCGCGATTCCGCAGTCTCAGAAAATGATTTTCACCGTCAATGCAGAAATCGAGACAACGGAGTTTGACGAATCTCTGAAAAATGTCGAGGCGCTGATGACCGCTTACGGCGCTTATGTCGAGAGCTCCTATATCAGCGGGAAGAATTACGCCGAAACCTATTACGGCTACGAAACATACCGCTCGGCCAGCTATTCGATCCGTGTTCCCGCCGACAAGCTCGCCGCAATGACGGATAACCTGTCCACCCTCGGCAATGTACTCAGCAGCAACAAGCAGTCCCAGAATATTACCATCCAATTTATCGATTCGGAGTCGCGCCTGAAGGCGTGCCGGGCCGAGGAGACGAGTCTCCTGGCCATGCTTGAAAAAGCCGAAACAGTGGAGGTCATATTAGCCGTACAATCCCGCCTGACCGATGTGCGGTATGAGATTGAATCGCTGACCTCGACGCTTAAAAATTGGCAGAATCAGGTCGATTACAGCACGATTACCCTCAACATAAGAGAGGTCGCCAAGCTCTCGGAGAAGCAGCCGCCCCTTCAGCGCACCTACTGGGAAGAAATCGGCGACGGCTTCAACGCCACTTTGAAGGGCATCGGCGCATTCTTCAAGGGTCTCTTCAAGGGCATCGTCATTGCTCTGCCGGTGCTGCTGATCCTCGCCGTCATAGCCGTCGTTGTGATCGTCATCGTCAGGCTGGCGACAAAGAAGAGCAGGGCAAGAAGCAATCAGGACATGGACAGAAAAGAATAAAGAATAAAGAAGAAATAAGAAAGAATAAAGAATAATAAAAACTGCCTTGCGGAAGTCCGGACGACTTCGGCAAGGCAGTTTATTATGTTACAAGGTTACGGCGTGTGCTCCACGGCATCCTCCGGATTGAACGGCAGATAATTGCCCGTATTGAACAGGAAGTGGCCGGACTCGTACGGCCCGCCTTCCAAAGTGATCTGTATTTTGTCTGTCTGGAAGTAGCTGCCCAGGGTATTGGCGATGCTGCTGAGGATCATTCCCTCATACGAGGTGCCGGCGTTCATTTCTGTAACGAATGTCTTGTTAAAATCAACTGTGACAACGCCGGTGCTTCTGTCATACATGATGCTTCTGATCGCCGCGCCGTCAGACATGACGGGCCCCAGCCCGGACGGTGGGTTTTTGAATGCTTTCTCCAGCTTCGCCAGAAAGCTGTCGCCCGTATTATACTCGACGCTCTGGTTGATATACTTAAGCCCCTCACCGCTGAAATCCGGATAGTAAAACCGCGCGTTTTCGCTCAGGGGGCTGCCCTCCTCGTATTTCTCCAGATCGCTGGTGACGATCATGGGCGACGTGCCCTTCGTGGTAAATTCCGTTTTCACGAGGCCCATATCCTGCACATAATAGAATTTTGTAACGCTGTCATCGCGCTCCGTCGTCACCTCCAGTGCCTTGAACGTACCGTACGGTACCGTCACGTCGGCATCGGTCGCCGTGATGGCGCGCGTCGTGCCGTCGTCGAGCTTCCAGGTCGTACCGACGGTGATCGGCTCCATGATCATGACCTCGCTTCTCGTGCGCTCCGCTGTGAAATCATACCTGTAATATGTCTCCTCCTGAGAGAAAACAAGCTTCAGAGCGCCGTCCTCGATAACATAAACCATGGCTAATATTGTACCGCCGGTATTCTTCCGGATTTGGACGGCGTTATCTCCGACGTACTCCACCCATGTTTCAAAGGCGGCGTACTCGTTCCCCGTCCCCCGATATGTCATATGAACATCCGTCTTGAACGGGAAGTAACCGGCGACAGACAGTTCCTCCGCACCCGCCGGCACCGACGGCTCAACCGAGGCCTTTGGTGAGGGCGGCGTCGCTTGCGACGGCGACGGACTGACGCTGCCAGGGGCGGAGCCGCAGCCTGCCAATAACAGCGCGAATGCCAGAACAAGTGCCGTCATAAGCTTTTTCATTTTTGCCTCCATGCTATATTTCAACGCTTCGGTCCGCTCATTATACAGCGCCATCCATTTATTAGCTTGCTATCAAAAGCCGTTATCAGGAATGCCGCCTGATAATCGTGGCAGAATAATCGCAGCATATATAAATGAGGACATCGCTTAATGGATAAGAACAAAAAAGGCTCTGCCGCAGGGGGCGGCATCACCGCCGGTCATCTCACGATGCTGGCGCTTGGGACCGTCATTGGCGGCTCCTTCTTCCTCGGGTCGTCCGTTGCGATCAACGCAGCCGGTCCGTCAATCGTTTTCGCTTATATCTTCGGGGGCATACTTGTATACTATATTCTCTATGCCATGTCTGAAATGACAGTCGCAAACCCTCACTACGGCGGCTTCAAGACGTTTGCCGCAAGAGCCTTTGGAGAACGGACGGGCTTCGTCGTCGGCTGGATCTATTGGGTCGGTATGGTGCTCGGTATGTCCAGTGAGGCGACGGCCGCTTCCATCCTTTTAAGGCAGTGGTTCCCGACCCTGTCACTGTCGCTCATGGGCA
>CAZJCH010000220.1:0-4917 GCA_964544005.1 uncultured Papillibacter sp. | reverse complement strand
TTCTCCTCTCCGACCACTCCAAGGACTGCCTGAGCTGCAAGAGAAACCAGAGCTGCGAGCTGCAGCAGCTGGGCAAAACCCTCGGCGTCGAGGAGACGCGGTTTAACGGCAAACGCTCCGACTGCACCATTGATGTCTCCGTTGCCATCACAAGGGATATATCGAAGTGCGTCCTGTGCCGGCGGTGCGTTACAGCCTGCAATGAGATCCAGGGCGTCGGGATCATCAACGCTCAAAAACGCGGCTTCAATACGGTCATAAGCCCGGCGCTCGGCCTTCCCATCGGCGACGTCAACTGCGCCATGTGCGGCCAGTGTACCGTCGTCTGCCCCGTCGGCGCGCTAAAGGAGACCGACTCCATCCAGAAGGTCTGGAACGCCATCAATGACAAAACAAAGCGTGTCATCGTCCAGACGGCGCCCGCCGTCCGCGTGGCCATCGGCGAGGAATTCGGCTGCGAACCCGGTACGCGCGTGACGGGGAAGCTGGCCGCCGCCCTTCACGCCCTGGGGTTTGACGACGTCTTCGACACCAACTTTGCCGCCGACCTGACGATCCTCGAGGAAGGCACGGAGCTCCTGACGCGCCTGACCGACGCCCTGACGGGAAGCGGAGCCGTGCTCCCCATGATCACAAGCTGCAGCCCCGGCTGGATCAAGTACGTCGAGCATACATACCCCAACGAACTGGAGCACCTGTCGACGTGCAAATCCCCGCACACAATGCTTGGGGCGCTGGCCAAGTCCTACTACGCCGGCAAGATCAACGTCGACCCAAAAAGCATCTACGTCGTCTCCGTCATGCCGTGCACGGCCAAGAAATTCGAGATCGTGCGCCCCGAAATGCAGAATGACGGCCATCCGAACGTAGACGCCGTGCTGACGACGCGCGAGCTGGCCGCCATGATCAAGGAAATGGGCATCGACTTTAAAGCCCTCGAGGACGAGGAATTTGACAACCCGCTGGGGATGTCGACAGGCGCCGCCGATATCTTCGGGCTCACGGGCGGCGTCATGGAGGCCGCGCTTCGTACCGTCTATGAGCTCGTCACCGGGCGTGAGCTGCCCTTCGACGGTCTGCATGTCACGCCGATCGTCGGGCTCGACCGTGTGAAGGAAGCCGCCATCACCATTGAAAATCCCAAGGAGGAGTATCAGCACCTCGGCGGCGTCACCGTCAAGGTGGCCGTCACGAGCGGCCTGAAGGGCGCAAAGCAGCTCATGGAGCAGGTCGCTGCCGGTCAGTCGCCGTATCATTTCATCGAGATCATGGGCTGCCCCGGCGGCTGCATCACAGGCGGCGGACAGCCGCGGTCAAATGACCCCGACGTTCGGAAAAGGCGGCTTGAGGCGCTTTATGTGGAGGATGAGAGCAAGGAGCTGCGCAAATCCCATGAAAACCCCTATATTACGGCGCTGTACAAGGATTACCTCGAATATCCGAACAGCCACACATCCCACAAATATCTGCACACCCATTATGTGGCGCGCGGCCCGTTCAACGAGCTGACCGACCAGAGGTTCAGCATCGCTCAGGAGCAGCCGGTCAAAAAGCAAGCCGTCGAATCCAGAAAAGCCGCCGCGCAGGCCTCCGGCCAAGCGGCGGAACGCAGAAACGCTTACGACGGTGTCCAGTCTGTCCGCGTGCTGTCTCTGGAGGCCGAAAACACACGGCTGAAAAATGAGCTGGCTGATACGTCCGAAACGGTGGATATCCTTAAAAACGTGATCGCGGACTACCTGAAAAGGGACAGGTAACAATCAGAGAAAAATGGCTATGCACATATCTGCATAGCCATTTTTCTGATTTGACGGATATTTTTTTGTTGTATTCCAATAAAATCCAATATATTATATTCGTGTGGAGGTTTAATCAGATACGGCCGAGGGAGGTGTGTTTATGCGTGATATCCGCCTGCTCATTGTCGATCGGGAGGAATCCGCCAGAAACCAAATCAAAAAGCTGACGGAAGAAGCGGGTTATTTATACGACGCGGCTATCGACGGTATTATGGCAATCAAGCTCTTCAGGCGCCATGATTACCATATGATCGTCATGGACACAGACCTCCCGATACTGGACGGCTGGAATGTCTGCCGCCAGATCCGAAAGGTTTCCGAAGTGCCGATTATTATTGTCAGCGCCAACTCCGCCGAGCGCGACAAGCTGCTCTGCTTTGAACTGGGCGCGGACGACTATGTGTGCAAGCCCTTTTCCTCACCCGAGCTCCTGGCACGTATTAAGGTGCATCTCTACCGCTCACAGGGCATCAAAAGCGCCGAACCGTCAAAAATCACCTTCAGCGGCCTTTATATCGATACAATTTCCCATAGCGTCTCAGTGGACGATCATGCTGTCAAGCTGACGCCGAAGGAATACGATCTTCTTTATTTCCTGTCGCAGAACCCGAACAAGGCGTATTCCCGCGAAAACCTTCTAAACGAGGTCTGGGGCTACGAGTTTTCAGGCTCCGACAGGACGGTCGATACACATATCAAAACGCTTCGGGAGAACATTAAGCCCTATGATTCCTATATTGTCACCGTCTGGGGCTTTGGGTACAAATTTGTTTCATGATCCAAAAGCATGACGTATTTATTCAGAAAAACCTGCCTGCCGGCAGGTTTTTTATTTTGAATGATCGCTCATTTTATTAATATTATATATTGAACAACCGTTCAAATTCATCATGTGCCTCCTTGACGGATGAAAAACGCAGCCCGACATCCTCTGTAAGCATCCGGCTGAGGACGGTATTATAGTCGTACCGAACGCAGCAGCTCTCGTCACAATATCTGCCGCCGCACAGGAGAAAACGGTCCATGTCGGCCCGCTCCCCCGTCACCATCTCGTACAGTATCGCTCCCATCGAGTAGATGTCGGAGCGCTGTCCCACCAGCTCTACCATGTTGTAGACGACCTCCGGCGCGGAATAGTCCTCGGTGCAGTTGTTGATCCACGTCTCGTCCTCGATGATAGAGGAGCCGAAATCAAAAAGGTACACGGAGTCCAGCGTGTCGACGATGAAGTTCTGTGGCTTCAGGTCGAGGTGGCAGTAATCCTCGTCAATATTGTGAAGAAAGCCGACGACCTTCAGTATCTGCTTAAAAATTTCCCTTATTTCCGGGTCCGTCATTCTTCTTCTGCCAATATAATCGCTGAGCAGCTCCCCTTTGATATGATTCATGGCAATGTAAACGGTGTTGTTGTAGTCGCCGAAGGAATCCATATCTGGGATACGGTTGCTCTCGGTATTTTTCGCCTGGACGATGGCCAGGCTCTCGATCTCGTTTTCAAAGAGCAGCTTCAGCGACGTCATATCGGTGTCCACAAAGGCCAGCTCACCGGAACCGCTTCTTGTAAATTCCACACTGAGCGGCGCCAGCTCCTTCAGCAGCACCTTTTTGCTGAAGCACCGCTTCGGGTTGTCCTCCTGATCGCAGTAAAGCCGCTCCGCCTCATAAATCAGCGAGGTTCCGCCTTTCGTTAACAGGCGGCAGATCGTATACGTGTCGTTAGACAGGTAAAGCGTGTCCCCGGGCTTCAGCGGCACTCTGTTATCCATGTCGCGTTCCCCCTGTTTTCACTGATTCAAACAGCCGTTTAATCAGCGGACTGTCGTCGGAAAAGCCAAGCCTTTTCTTCAGTATTTGGACAAAACCGTCAACACACGCTTCCCCCGCGGCGTCAAACAATCCGCCTAAATACTCGGAGTAATTGATAACGGGCGGTTTCACGATCTTCTCGGCCAGCGTTTTCAACGCCGACTGGTCTTCCGGCTCCAGTGTCAGGCCCGAGTTTTTCGCATACCCCAACAGGTTCCGGGAAACGATTTTCACAAGCTCCAGGTACAGCTCGTCCAGGTCCTCGTAAAGATATTCCTGACTGTATTCCGGAGTGGCAACCAGGTATTCCGTAAAATCGTAGAGATCGCCGAAAGCCGCGGCGCCGCTTTTTTTCCTCAGCAGCAGTTCCTTGGCGATAATATAAACAACGGAATCCTCATTATTGTCAAATATGTACTTACCCGCCTTTTTGAGGAGTGTGTTGTAGATCTGGACCGTCATTTTCCGGAACAGGAACGAAAGCGCCGTCAGCGTTGTCAGCTCCGGCAGCGTGATGCCCAGCACATAATTGTAATGTGATTTCGTCGAGAGCTCGTATTCGCTGCAGAAGTCCGCCACATTTCTGAAGCCCTCGAACACGATCATCTGGTTGTAAAAAACAGCAAAGCTCCTGATGCTGCCGAAGGTCTGCCCGATAAAGCCGTCGAGCTGATCCCAATAGAGATGCTCCATCCTGCTTGATATATATTGCGTAAAAACAGAATTGTGGTCGATACTCTGCGGATTTGCCGACGCGTACCCGCCCGCGTCGGCGTACGCGTCGGCATTCACCGATTCCAGCAGCGGCTTCACGCTGTCCTCATGGATGACCTCCAACTCCAGCAGAAAGCCAAGATAAGCCATTTTTTCGCCCGCGGTCAGCTCCAGCGCATGAAACAGCCGCAGGACCTGTGCGTGGTCGAGGACGATTTTCACGCTCTTCTGTCCGTAAAAGGCGTTGTAGTAATATTTGTTTTTCTCCGGGTCCAGCTTTGCCGCTACAAGCCCCGCTCTTTCAAGCGCCTTCTTCTTGTCCAGGCCTTTATCATCGCAGAGCCTCATAAAGTAATCGCTGAATTTTTTAATGATCTCCTTTTCACTGTTGTAGGACACCGTCATCAGCGCAGCCTGTTCCCTGAAGCCGTATTGGAACAGCTTGCTCGAGACCTCGTCGATGCTTTTAATGTTGTTCAAGCCGCAGAAGATAATGAATTCCTTGAGATTTTTCAAATAGTTCCCGTATCCGGCGGCTCTTAAAAGCGTGTCCGCCGCGTCGGTATCCAGCTCGAAGCAGACGGCGATCAAAAGCAGC
>CAZJCH010000219.1:0-4946 GCA_964544005.1 uncultured Papillibacter sp. | reverse complement strand
TAGCGGGCGGATTGCGTATCTGGAGACGAGCAGGGGATGTCCGTTTTCGTGCGCGTTCTGCCTGTCGGGGCGCAAGCAGACCGCTCTGCAAGCTGGCGGGGGCGTCCGGTTTTTTGACCTGGAGCGGGCGAAAAGGGATCTCCTTCTGTTGGCAGGCAGCGGGACAAAGACCGTCAAGCTCGTTGACAGGACATTCAATGTGAATAAAACACGCGCGCTGGAGCTATTCAGGTTCATAATTGATAATTACGGCAGAGCGATCCCAAAAGCAATCTGTTTTCATTTTGAAATTGCCGGCGATTTGCTGGATGAGGAGACGCTGGTGCTGCTCAGGACGGCACCGAAGGGTGCGATCCAGTTTGAGATCGGGCTGCAGAGCTTTAATCAAAAAACGCTCGAAGCCGTCAACAGGAAGACGGACATCGGGCGGCTGAAGGGGAATATAGAAAAGCTCGTCTCATCCGGAAATATCCATATCCATATCGACCTGATCGCGGGGCTGCCGTACGAGGACTTTGCGAGCTTCGCCGAGAGCTTCAATACGGCGTATGCGCTGAAGCCGCACATGCTGCAGCTGGGGTTTCTGAAGCTGCTGCACGGGTCGCCCATGCGGGAAAACCCGGATTTAATCCGGGAGAACAGGCATGTATTCTCCTGCCGCTATTCAAACGCTCCGCCGTATCAGGTGATTGAAACGCCGTGGCTGTCCGCTGACGAGCTGAAGAGGCTGCGCGGCGCCGAAAATGCCCTCGACCGTCTGTTCAACAGCGGGCGGTTCCGGCGAACGCTCACGTATATGCTGAAGCAGACCGGGCTGACACCCTTCGAATTTTTCCTGCAGACGGGTGCCTTTTTGTCCGAACGCGCGGAGCGGCAGCTCCCGCTGGATGATTTTACGGCGCTGATGCTTGTATTTTTTGGCTCGCTGAACGGTGTCGATAAAACGGCGCTGCGCGACGTTATGGTATGCGACAGGCTGGCGACAAACGCCGGGGGCAAGCTGCCGGCGGCGCTTAAAATCGCAGACAGCCGGCTGAAGGCAGTGATGACCGCCGTTAACAGCGCACCGGAGTCACGGCTTAAGAAAGGCGACCGGCGCGGCTATGCGCTGCTGTACTCGGAAAACGTTGCTGTCTATGCCGATTACAAGGAGATAGACCCCGTGACAGGAGAATACGCGCTGACCAGTATACCATTACCACAATAAAAAGCAAAAAAGGGGCAGGAGAGACTCCTGCCCGGGAAGCATCTATGTATTAAAAGACAATGGTTTCAATTTAAAAGAACCCGGAAGAAGAACGTCACGAATTCGTCCATGCGCTCGAGAAGATTATAGCTCGCCTCGCGGCGGGACCAGTCCATGGCGGCACCGCTGATGGCAATAAGGATGAATTCCGTTATCTTCTCTGGCGTCAGGTCTGCGCGGAATTCCCCGCGTTCCTGGCCGCGGGCGACGACCGATTCGATCATCCTGAAGGTCGGCCGCCGGACACCGAATTCATCCGCGTCGGTCGGCTTGCATATGGAGATCAGCTTGGCCTGCTCGAGGCCGCTGCTCAGAATATGCTGGGCAAAGCCGCGGGCGATGACGCGCAGGTCCTCAAACGCGCTTTCATTCGTCAGCCGGGGCAGCACCTGAGCTTCCATGTAGTCGTCGATCAGTTCCATCAGCCCGCAGACAAGATCGGACTTCTCCTTGAAGTAGTGGTAGAAGCTGCCGACGGAAATCCCGGTCCCCTCGCAGATATCCCGGATGCTCAGTTCCTCAAAAGGTGTTTTCTCTGTCAGCTGCATGACCTTGCTGATGATTTCGGAGCGCCGCCGGATTTGTTTTTGCTGTATCTTCGACATTTCTTTCACCCCTGAGACAAAAATACCTAGAATAACTAAATAATAACTAATTAATGAAAAAAAGTAAAGAGCTTAGTTCCAAAGCGTAAACAAATCTTAGAATCAATTCCAGTATAAAAATACAGAAACTAAACGCGCGTTTGTAGTAATTCATAAACGAACCGATGCGTACTGATTTGCGCATACTCATATAAAACGAGAGTGAGATGCATCCGGATTTGGCGAAACGGCACTTTATATACGGCTGAACGGAGAAAGCGCGGCGTGCGCTGATTAATACGCACTGAAAGAATTGTTTTAACATACAAAACGATATGGTATGAATCCGTAAAAAAATACAAAGCATTTTTAAGAATTATCAAGTATAATGCTATTGTGACTTTTACTAATGATACAGGGAATAAAACGGGTCGTTTTATGAATGTTGTAAAGAAACACCGTGCAATTTGTTGAATTTGACATAGAGCTTATGCTAGGACCGAAGGATTTTGTATGGCAGCAGCCATATCAATTCAAATATTAAGAAAGAAGGAAAGAAATGAAAAGTGTAAAAAGAGTGTTTACCCTCGTTTTAGTCGTTCTCATGATGGCAGCCCTTCTGACAGCATGCACCGGTAACACGACCCAGCCAAGCGCATCCCCGTCAGCGGAGGCGAAGCCGAGCGCGAGCGCGGCTGCGCCCGAGACAGGCGAGGCTCCGGCAATGCCGACGACTGAAATGAGCGAGGTCGGCGCAGGTAAGCTCGGCAACGGCAAGGATATCAACAAAGAAGAAATCAACATCGCCTACATACCGATTTCAACAGCCGGACAGGTCAATCAGGTAATCGATCTCCTGTTCGAGGATGTTACGCTCATTTACCCCAATGTCAAGATCACGTCCTTTGACCCGCAGTACGACCCCAACAGGCAAAACACCATGATCATTGAGGCGGTCACCAGCGGTTATGACGCGATACTGGCGCTGATTATGGATCCGGCCGCCAGCGCAGACGCTGTCACCCAGGCCGAGCAGGCCGGTATCCCGGTTATAACGATTGACTGCGGCACGCAGGCCGTGCACACCTTCCACCTCCAGGGCACCGACTACGGTACCGGCTTGCTGGCTGCTGAAATCGTCGCCGAAGAGCTGGGAAATAAGGGCAACTATATCGTCCTCGACGTGCCTGCCGAGCAGAAAGCCATCGGGAGAATGGGCACCGCGTTCATCGATTACATGAACGCCAACACCGAGTGCGTGATGCTTGAGGACACAAGTATTGCCATGTGGTCCCAGGAGAACGCCCGTATCGCCATGGCAGACCACCTTACGAAATACGGCCCCGGCGAAATCCAGGCAGTCTACTGTGCTTCCGATGATCTCGCGGGCGGCGCCCTGCAGGCCATCGAGGCCGCCGGCCGCGACAAGGAAGGCATCATCCTCTACGGCAACTGCGGTTATCTGCCCGTCCTCCAGGCCATCAAGGAAGGCAGAATGTTCGGCACAAACTTCACCGACACCTACGCACGTTACTACACAGCTTTCCATATGGCGCTGTACTTCATCCAGACTGGCACAACATCCGTCACCGCAGGGTACACAGCCACACCGGCCATGTATGACACATTGATCCCGGTCAACAAGGACAATGTCGACTATTTCATGGAGGTCAGCCGCTTCCCCCATGTTATGGGCTAGAGCTAAGACCTTTCTAAAAAGAAGAGATACTTAACCTCTATTTACGGGGTCACTGCCGAATGGCAGGACCCCGTAAATAGCATCAACAATTGATCTTAAGAAACTCCCTTGAAACTGGAGGTCCGTTCATAGAATGAACACAAAAACGATACGGATACTTATTTCGCTGGCACTTGTTTTGATTCTTGCCATTATTTTCACATATACGACAAATTCATTTCTGAGCAAAATGAATATTATCGAGTTGCTTAGGGAATCGTCAATGGTCGGCATCATAGCGCTTGGCGTCTCCTTTGTCATTATTGGCGGTGGTATTGACCTGTCAACCGGCGGAATCGTCGCACTCTGCGGCCTTGTCTGCGCGAGGCTGTCGTTTATCCCCGGTATGCCCGGTATCGTTGTCCTGCTCGGCGGCATCCTCACCGGCGTTCTCTGCGGGATGATCAATGCTTTTTTTGTTACGCGGGTGCATCTGACCGAATTTGTCGCGACGCTTGCTTCCGGCTTTGTGTTTACAGGGCTTGCAATGCTCATCGCCTTCAGGCAGGGCGGCATTATTCAGTCGAAGGTCATTACAAACGCCAGCTTCACCTTTCTGGGTGGGAAAATCGCCGGTGTTTATAACATCTTCATTGTCTGGGTTGTCCTCGTGATTGTCATGACGATTGTTTTGACAAAAACAAGCTTCGGACTTCACACCTACGCCCAGGGCTCCAACGCAAAGTCGGCGCTGATGTCGGGTGTCAACAACACATTTGTCAAGGGTATGGGATTTGTCCTCTGCGGCGCTTGCGCTGGTATCGCCGCATCCTTTGTCGCTGCCAAGAATGCGGCTGGTACTGTCACGATGGGCAACGACGTGGCATTCCAGGCGATTGCGGCCTGTGTTGTGGGCGGCATCGTCCTGGGCGGTGGGCGCGGCAGTGCGATCGGCGCGTTCCTGGGCGGTATATTTATGCAGCTCATATTGAACGGAATCTATAAGTATAAGTTATCCACCGCATACCAATGGCTTCTCCTGGGCGCGATTATCATTCTTGCCACTACTTTTGATGCGCAATTCAGTAAAATCAGGTTTGGCAAGAGAAAAGCACGAAAAGCCAAGCAAAAGGAGGCTGCGGTGTGATGGAAGAGAATATGGCGCTCTTACAGTGCAGGGGCATCTGCAAACAATTCAACGGCATCCCGGTCCTGAAAAATGTCGACCTCGACATCATGCCCGGCGAGGTCCACGCGCTGATGGGTGAAAACGGCGCCGGCAAATCCACGATCATCAAAATCATCACCGGCGTCTATGATATGGATGAAGGCCAGATTTTCATCGAGGGAACGCCGGTCAACATCACCTGCCGTCAGGACGCGCGCTGTGCCGGGATCTCCGTTACCGGTCTGAATGCCATAGCAAGCACACGAAATG
>CAZJCH010000218.1:0-4982 GCA_964544005.1 uncultured Papillibacter sp. | reverse complement strand
AAAGGACTGCACGCAGAAAGCAAAGGAGCTTGCCGACGTGCTGCAGCTCGACCTCGGCAAAAAGATCGAGGACATGAGCCTGGGCAACAAGAAAAAGGTCGGCATCATCCAGGGCCTTCTCCACTCCCCCCGCCTCATCATCCTCGACGAACCCACCAGCGGCCTTGACCCATTGATGCAGCGGACGTTTTTCGACCTCATCAAGAAGGAAAACGAGCGCGGCGCGACGGTTCTGTTCTCCTCGCACATCTTAAGCGAGGTCCAGCGCATCTGCGACCGCGTGGCCATCATCAAGGAGGGCCGGATCGTTAAAACCCAAAAAATCAGCGAGCTTAAGCAGGATGCTTACAAAAATGTCAGCCTGATACTCAGGGACGGCGTCGTTCCGGCCGATTTTTCAGTACCGGGCGCCGTCAATGCGGAAGTATCCGGTGGTACCATCAACTTTTTGTACAGGGGCGATATCAACGTCCTGCTGCAGAATATCGGCAGGTATTCTCTGGTGAACATCGACATTACCGAACCGACGCTGGAGGAGATCTTCATGCACTATTACACGGACTAGAGGGGTACACTGCATGAACATATATGTATTTGAAATGAAAGCGCAGCTGAAAAGCTTCATCATCTGGGCCGTGAGCATCATTGCCGTTTACCTGCTGTTCATGTCGGGGTTGTTCGGTGTGCTACAAGACAGCAGAGATGCCGTCGAAAAGGCGCTCGAAGGCTTCCCACCCGCATTCGCAGCCGCATTCGGCATCAATATTGAAAAGTTTTTCACATTCGGCGGCTTTTATGGCTTTATTTTCAGCTATATCGCACTGTTCGGCGCGATCATGGCGGTTTCAATGTCGGTCTCCGTCTTTTCGCGGGAGAAGAGGCTTAAATGCGTCGATTTCCTGCTGACCAAGCCCATAAGCCGCACGAGCATCTATCTGAGCAAGCTTATGGCTGTGCTGACGATCCTTGTCGTCACAAATATTCTGTTTCTCCTTGTCTCGGTCGTGACATACAGCAGCTCGGGGACAGAGGGTACGGACCCCGGCAGGCTCGCTTGGGCGTCGTTTGCGCTGTTTTTTACGCAGCTCGTTTTTATGTCCATCGGCATGGTTTTCGCCGTCTTTGCCAAAAAGGTGCGCTCGGTGTCCGGCGCCGCCACGGCGTTCGGCTTCGGCGGGTTCATCCTTTCAGCCCTCCACGGGCTTCTGGAAAAGGAAGAAATCCGTTTTGTCGCACCGCTGAAATACTTCGATACGGCGGCTGTCTTTGAAACGGGCGGGTACGAGGTCAAATATGCGCTCGCTGCGGTTGTTGTCATTGTCGTCTGCGCAGGGGGCGCGTACGTCCGGTTCATAAAGAGCGACACGCCGGCTCTATAGGAGGAGGGTTAATTATGAATATTTTGAAACGCGAATTGAGGGCGGGGCTCAAACCCTTCGTCCTCTGGATGGTCGGCGTGTTCCTGCTCGTTTTCATCGGCATCATGAAATTTGAGGGCGTCAGCGCCGGTGGCGCGGATGTGTCGGAGCTTTTGTCGTCAATGCCGCGCGTGCTTCTGGCGGTGCTGGGTATGACCGGTGTGGATATCAATACGCTCGGGGGTTACACGTCCATATTGTTTTACTATGTCCTGATCTGCGCGGTGGTCTACTCGGTGCACCTCGGCTCGTCCGCTGTTTCGCGGGAGTCCGTCGACAAGACGTATGAGTTTCTCTTTGCAAAACCGTGTACGCGCAGCCATGTGCTGGCAATGAAGCTCACCGCCGCTTGGATATATCTCCTGCTTTTCTGCGTCTTCAGTATCATTTTCTCCGTTGCCGCTGTCTCGACGCTGAAATCGCCGGAAGACATCACGGCACAGATCATACTGTTCTCCCTGTCGCTTTTTCTCATCGGGTCGCTGTTCCTCGCGCTGTCGGCCTTCCTCTCAGCTGTGACGAAGCGCCCGGAAAAGGGCTCCCTCTACGGCAATCTGGCGTTTTCGTACGCATTTATTCTCGGCGTCGTTTACGATATGCTCGATAACGCCGGCGCGCTGCGGCTCATCTCCCCTTTTAAGTATTTTCCCGCGCCTGATATTCTTGAGAAGCGCATCGCTCCTGTCTATGCGGGGCTCACGCTTGCTCTGATTGCGGGCTTCACCTGGGGCGCATTCGTCTGGTTCAAAAAGAGGGATCTGACGTAAGAGGATCATAAAACAGCCGCACCGGGTCCGGTGCGGCTGTTCTTTACTTCCGTCGTTTCCTTATGACAGCTCATAGGCCGGCGGCCGATACCCTTTCACCGTTTTAACAATGATCGCGATAATATCAGCAGCGGTACCGATGACGATGAGAACGATGATAACGGTGACGGAAATCCTGACGTAATTTTGCAGCGACACCAGCTCAATGCTCAGCTTATCGGCAAAGCGGGTAAGAAACGCCGTGTTCAGAAAATCCGGACGTGAGAGGAAGGCGATGCTGACTGCGGCGCTAAATATCTGGTACAGGATATGGCAAAGGGCTGTGCCGGTATTCCATCGGCCGGCAATGGCCTTCACGACCGCGACAATGACATTGAGTGCGAGGAGGAAGACGAACAGGGGCAGAAACAGCCGGACGACTTCAACTGCAAACAACGGGACTGTCGCCTGACCGGCTTCGTACCAGGCAATGAACGGCGGCTCCCGGAGCGTCCCGATGAGAAAGAAAACAGAGAAAAGCGTTGAAAAGATCGCGCCCGCGATGGCGTCTCTTCTCTTGATGACGGCGGAGTTGGCGGAGGGGATTTCCGGTAAGCTTTTCGGCGTCCAGACATCCTTTTGGTTTTTGACATTAACAAATTCGAATATGACGAATACCAGTGTCACCCAGAAAAAGGCGTGAACAACGCCCGAGACGGCTCCAGCGATAAAGCTTGTCAGGACTTCGACAATTGTGTCCACAGCATTTGCGCCGATTTCATTGGCGAAAATCAGCCGGAAAACGCCGAGCGCGGCAAGAATGGCTGCGAGCGTCACCGCGACGATTTTCAGAACTGCTAAGTAATCGTCAAAAAGCTCGGGTGATATGAGATAACGCGGGTTCGGCCTGTAGGCCGCGCTCAGCTTTGCGGGGTTCCCAAGCTCCGTGAGGACACGGACGACGTCATCGTCCGTCGGGTCTTCCGGCAGCATATCCTCGATATTGGAACGAAGCTCCCTCTCCACATCCGCGCGCGTTTTTTCAGGTAGTCGCTTTGTGACATCGTACAGATATCTGTCAATGAGGCTGCTCATTTAATACTCCTCCTTCAGAAGATTATCGATTCCGGTGCAAGTGCTCTGCCATTCCTTTTTTAACGCTTCGAAGATCTCCCTGCCCGTTTCGCTCAACACATAGTATTTTCTCGGCCGTGCCGACGAGGTATCCCAGCTGTTCTCCAGAAGGCCCTGCGATTCCAACCGCCGCATCAATGGGTAAAGCGTGTTGGCTTCAATTTGGACGCTCTTCCCCTCCAGGCGCTGCAGCAGTGAATATCCGTACTGCGGCTCATTCAGCTGACTGAGGACCGCGAGGGTCAGCGTGCCCCTTCTGAGCTCGATGATCATACTGCTGAGCAGATTATTATCGATCATTTAATCGCCCCCTGATCACACTATACTGTATGTCGCACTATATTGTCAATAATAAATATTATGTATTTCATATTATCAAAATGTGTAAAATTCGGCCTGTTCCCCACGCAAATAAAGCCGATACATATATTGATGTTATTTTTATAAAGTGGTGATATAATGAATGATATCGAAGCAGACTTCCTTGTCAACGCCTATGAGGATGGCCTGCAGGAATCGTCTATCACAAGTGCTCGTGATAAGATTTTCTGAACAGCGACCGGAGAATAGTACCTTGATATCCTGTTTCTTGAAAATTAGTTCTCATCACAGTTGTTTTAATATTGATTATTTGTTCCTTCTCAATATATAATAACTACGGAACAAGTGATTTACATAACGACGGGAGATGACAGACATGAGTTTGCAGTCAGATAAAACGGAAGAGCAGGTAATACCGCAGGAAATCTCAGCTCCGGTCATTGATGCGACGATAACGGTTATCATAAAAGACAATGGCCTGACAGCTTGCGTACGGATCACCCCTCCCTCTAACGGCGGCGCGGGTGTGACGATGGACGCGCTGATGAAGGCGCTCAATGAAAACGGTATTAAAAATATCGACCTTCTGAAATTGAAGTCTATTACAGCAAATCCATGTTATGACGAAGACATCGCCGTCGCGTTCGGTCAAGCGGCTGTTGCAGGTGACGACGGGACCTTCGAATTAAGGGTTCACACAGACAATAAGGGCAAACCCAAAGAGTATGCCAACGGCCGAATTGATTATTATGATCTCGGCATCATTCTTAATGTCACCGCAGGCGAGGTTCTCAGTGTGCTGACGCTGCCGACGGAGGGCACGCCCGGGTATTCCGTCAAAGGCGAGGTATTAAAGGCAAAGACGGGCAAACCGGCGCCAATTGCGCCCGGCCCGAATACGTCGCTGAGCGCGGACGGAAAACAGATCGTTTCAAAAATAAACGGACAGTTTGAATTTGACGGGAAAAAGGTTTCAGTCAATGAAACATATACGCTGAATCAGGATGTTGATACGTCGACGGGACATATTAAGGTCGCGGGCAATCTGGTTGTCCGCGGCATGGTAACAGGCGGCTTCAAAATCGAAGCAGGCGGATATATCAATGTCACAGGCGTCGTCGAATCAGCAACGATAACAGCAAACAAGGATATAAACCTTCAAAGCGGAGCAAATGGCAGCACAATCAACTGCGGCGGGAACTTCAAATGCCGTTTCATCGAAAACTGCGACGTGAGAGTCAAAGGGGACATGAAGGCGGAGTATATCCTGAACAGCAATATCCGCTGCAGAAAAAGCCTTAAGACGGAAGGCAGTATTTCCAAGATCATCGGCGGCACCTGCATTGTCATGCAGAATGTGGAG
>CAZJCH010000217.1:4585-5000 GCA_964544005.1 uncultured Papillibacter sp. | reverse complement strand
AATCCGCAAAGGATGGGATAAGGGTAAGGTCAACGCCGTCGAATTTGCCCGGATGGTGGAAGCGGCCGGCGCGGCTGCTGTTGCCGTCCACGGGCGGACACGCGCACAGATGTATGCCGGAAACGCAGACTGGGATGTCATCCGGGCGGTTAAAGCAAATGTTACGATTCCCGTTCTGGCCAACGGCGATGTCTTTACGGCAGAGGACGCTGTCAGGATTTTAAGATATACGGGCGCCGACATGGCGATGATCGGCAGGGGTGCCTTCGGCAATCCCTGGCTTTTCAAGCAGGCAAAAGCGGCGATAAACGGAGAAGCCGTACCGGAGCTCCCGCCGCTGCGTGAACGTATCAATACAGCGCTGTCTCAATTTGAGCTTGCCGAGAAATACAAAGGCGAAAAAATTGCTTGCCTT
>CAZJCH010000217.1:1578-4575 GCA_964544005.1 uncultured Papillibacter sp. | reverse complement strand
GCACTATAACTGGTACTTAAAAGGCGTACCCCACGCCGGATTCTTCAGGGATAAAATCATGAAAATAGAAACGATGGCCGATATATACAAGGTCGGCGATATGATGAAGAGAGAGCTGAGGTGACAGGATGACGGCAATAGAGGAGCTCGCGGTCATAGACAGAGTCAGAGGCGGAGATGCGGACGCCTTTGAGACGCTTGTGCTGGAAAATCAAAAAAAAGTCTACAACCTGGCGCTTAAAATGACGGGCAATGAAAACGACGCCCTCGATATTTCCCAGGAGGCTTTTATCAAGGCATATACAGGTCTCAAAAACTTCAGGGGAGAGAGCCGCTTCTCCGTCTGGCTATACAGGCTGACGTACAATCTCAGCATTGACTTTATCCGGAAAAATCAGCGAAACAAGGTATCTTCTCTTACATATGTTGATGACAGCGGCGATTATGCCGATTATGAAATCCCCGATATAAGCTATGAACCCGAAAGCGAGCTTGAAAAGCGCGAACTCCTGGAGACCATCTCAAAGGGGATCGGCGAGCTGCCCGAGAAGCACCGGGAAATCCTCGTTATGCGCGAGATTACGGGCATGAGCTATGAGGATATTTCCATAACGCTCGGCCTGAGTGAGGGGACGGTCAAGTCGCGTTTATCGAGAGCGCGGCAGGGACTTATTGTCATCCTGAATAAGCACGGAACTTTTTCGCAGAGTAACCGTCATAAAAGCGGTAAGGAGGTGGATCCGCGTGGCTGATTGTAAAAATTACAGAGAAATAATAAGCTGTTACGCCGACGGCGAGCTGTCGGGAAATGAAAAAAACAGGCTGGAGAGGCATTTGGAAGAGTGCGCGTCATGCAGATCTCTCCTGACGTTTTATAAGAGCATCGCCTCGGCAGCAGAAGAATCCCTGGTCGAACCGCCGGAGAAATATACTGAAAGCATCATGGATAAGATCAGAGAATTGCCGGAAGACAGCCGGACACATATCAGCGCAGCGAAAAGCCAGAAGAAAGCGCTGCGGCCCGTTATTATCAGTTTTGTCGCAGCAGCCGCCTGTCTGGCGCTGGTGCTTATGGCATCTCCCGGGCTTTTCGGCCTTACGGGCGGTAAGAGCTCCACCGCGAGCGTACCGAGGGCATCCGCGTCGTCGGCGCCCGCTGCATATGAAGCCGCTGCCGCGCCTGAAGCACCGGCCGATGATATGAGAGAGTACGACTCAATGAAGGCCGCGGAAGAAGCCGATGATGGAAGTTCTGCCGGGGTTGCCGGCGGTATAAACAGCGCTCCGGCCTCGGATGCCGGCGATGCCGAAACAGCGCCTCTGCCGGAGCTGGGAATAACGGCAGTGTCACCGACGCCAATGCCGGTACCCAGTGTGGAGCCGCAAATCCAGGCGACAGGGAAAGGCGAGACGGATGAGCTGAGAATATACTACGCGGTCTTCATCATACAAGGACAGCTGCCGGACGTGATAAAAGACAATGCCAGGACGGACAACAGTGACGGCACCTTTAACATCGAGATTTCCGTTGAAACGGCGAACAGCCTGATAGAAGACGGCTTTACTGCCGACATGGGCGCGCCGGAATCCGATATCGCACTGATTAAATATACGCCGCAATCATAAAGAAAGGTCTGTTTGGAATGTCTGCCGCGGAATATTCTGCGGCAGCTTCTCTTTTCGCGGCTTTCCGACACTTTCCGACGTCACTCAATAAAATAATTGCCCGCCGGCGTCAAATAGCGTATAATCATTCTGCATGACTCCGGCCGGTTCATATACTGTCTTGGATTCCTTTTAATTATCGTTAAAATTAAAGGAGAAGGTTATGGTTAGAATTATTACGGACAGTACGAGCGACATGACGCAGGAAGAAGGAGCGGCGCTGGGCATCACGGTCGTCCCTTTGACTGTGCACTTCGGAAGCGAGTCATTCAGAGATGGCATCGACTTATCCAAAAAAGAGTTTTTTGCAAAATTGGCGACAGTGGAGACGCTGCCGACAACCTCGCAGATTCCGCCCGGGGAGTTCTCCGCGCTGTTCCAGCGCTATATTGACGCCGGAGATGAGCTCGTTGGGATTTTTATATCATCGGAGATGTCCGGCACATATCAGTCTGCGGTTGTCGCGCGGGAGCAGGTCGATCTGCGCGGCGCGCGCTCGGAAATGATCAATGTCATTGATTCGCGCACCGCGACATTTGAGTTGGCGCTCCTCGTGCGCATCGCCGTCAGGCTCAGGGATGAGGGGAGAAGCGCCGCGGAGATAACGGAGATCATACGAGCGCTTGTCAAAAGGGTTCGTCTTTTGGCTGTCGTCGATACGCTGAGGTATCTGAAGATGAGCGGACGCATATCCACGACAACTGCCTTTGTCGGCGGGCTTCTGGGTATCAACCCGATCATTGCCATCATAAACGGCAAGGTGGAGTCCATCGGGAAGACGCGCGGTCTGAAGGCCGGGTTGAAGTTCATACGGGAGCAAGTCGCTTCAGACCCGCCCGACCTCGGTTATCTCGTCACTTTCGGGCATACAAACGCGCCGGCAGCGCTCCGGGAAACTGTTGACTATTTGACGAAAAGCTTTGATATAACAGACTATATCGAGGAGGACATCGGCCTCATCGTCGGAACCCACGTCGGCCCCGGCGCGGCAGGCATCGCCTATATTGCAAAAGAATAATCGAAAGGAACATGCAAATGAAGCTCGGCATCGTGGGGCTTCCCAATGTGGGCAAGTCCACTCTCTTCAATGCCATCACAAATGCGGGTGCGGAGAGCGCCAATTATCCGTTCTGCACCATCGATCCGAATGTCGGCGTCGTCACAGTGCCCGACGAGCGGTTAAATTTTCTCAGGGACATGTATTCGCCTAAAAAATACACGCCGGCTGTGATAGAATTTGTTGACATCGCAGGTCTCGTCCGCGGTGCGTCCAGGGGCGAAGGCCTCGGCAACAAGTTTTTAAGCAATATCCGCATGACAGACGCCATCGTC
>CAZJCH010000217.1:0-1568 GCA_964544005.1 uncultured Papillibacter sp. | reverse complement strand
ATGTGGTCCGGTGCTTTGACGATCCGGATGTGGTGCACGTCGAAGGCGGCACTGACCCGCTGCGCGACATTGAGATCATCAATCTCGAGCTCGTTCTCGCCGATATGGAAATGGTGGAGCGCCGCATTGACAAGGCCAAAAAAGCCGGGAAAGGCGATAAAAGGTTTCTGCATGAGGCAGCGGTTTTTGAAGGGCTCCTCGCGCACCTCAATGACGGCAAACCGGCCCGCAGTTACGACTGCCCGCCAGAAGACGGGGAGCTTATCGCAACCTCAGAGCTTTTAAGCCTCAAACCCGTCATATATGCGGCCAATATGGATGAAAAAAGCTTTTCTGCGGGGTTCGATCAAAACGCTTATTATCAGGTCGTCAGAGCCTATGCCGACGGCGACGGGTCGCAGGTCCTGCCGATCTGCGCAAAAACGGAGCAGGAGATCGCGCAGCTCGACGACGAGGACAAGCTGCTGTTTTTAGAGGAGCTCGGCATCTCCGAGTCGGGGCTGGACAGGCTCATCAAGTGTTCGTACAGCCTTCTGGGACTGATCTCCTTCCTGACGGCCGGTTCGGACGAGGTCAGGGCCTGGACGATTAAGAAGGGTACGAAGGCGCCGCAGGCTGCTGGAAAGATCCATTCCGATTTCGAGCGTGGCTTCATCAGGGCCGAAGTAGTCGCCTTTGACGATCTGAAGGCTTCCGGAACGATGACGGCGGCGCGCGAGCGCGGCCTGATCCGCTCCGAAGGAAAGGAATACGTCATGAAGGACGGCGACGTCGTCACCTACAGGTTCAACGTATGACGGAGCGGCTGCCGGAGAAAAAGCGAATCGACATCATCGACGCGGCCAGGGGCTTCTCCGTGATCCTTATGGTGATTCATCACGCGCTGTTTGACGCGGTGGAATTTCTCGGTGCGCCGGCATGGTTTTTCAATAACCCTGTATTTGACGTCCTCCATTACTTTTTTGCCGGGCTCTTTATTTTCCTTTCAGGCGTCTCCTCCCAATTTTCAAGGAGTAATATCAAGCGAGGCTTAAAGGTCTTTGCTATTGCGATTTTATTGACAATCGTCACATCACTCCCGTTCGTCAATGAACCCATCCGATTCGGAGTCCTGCATCTTCTGGGCTTTTGCATGGTATTCTACGGCCTGACGCGGCGGGCCTGGGACAAGATCCCGAGGTTTATAGCGCCGGTTCTTTACATTGTGCTGATCGTCGGTACGACCCTGGCGGTCGAACTGATACCGATCGATGTCAGCTGGCTGTGGATGTTTGGCTGGTGCCAGCCGGGCTTTTTCAGCGCCGACTACTTCCCGATCTTTCCGTGGATATTTGTATTCCTGCTGGGTACGTGGGCAGGTTTCTATATCATTGATAACAGGCTTCCGAGATGGTTTTACGAAAAGCGCGTCGCCGTCTTTCCGGCTATCGGTCGAAAAGCGCTTTTCATATATGTCCTGCACCAGCCGATTTTATACGGCATTGTCATGCTTATAACAGCTATATAGAGAAAGGGTTCCATTCTGTTCTGCGATGCAGGTGCCGCCGCGATTATTGATCCCGATAAAT
>CAZJCH010000216.1:0-5026 GCA_964544005.1 uncultured Papillibacter sp. | reverse complement strand
CGCGCTACCCGCGGCGCCATCGAGGCCTGCGTCATCGACCGGGACACCATGGAACCGCGCATGACGGTCATCGGCAATATCCGCCCCGTGGGTATCTGCGGCTCGGGCATCATCGACGTCATCGCCGAGCTTTTCCGGACCGGCATCATCAACGGCAAGGGAAAATTCATCCGCGAGGGCCGGCGTATTAAACATGATGCGTTCGATATCGGCTCGTATGTGCTGGCTTTTCCCGCAGAATCGGCCAGTGGGCGGCAGGTGGCTATCAATGAGGTGGATATCGACAACTTTATCAGAGCCAAGGGCGCCATTTTCTCCGCCATCATGACGCTCATCTCCTCGCTCGGCTTTACGCCGGATATGTTGGAGCATGTCTCCGTCGCCGGCGGCATCGGCAGCGGCATTAATATCCAGAATGCCATCCGTATCGGCATGCTCCCCGATCTGCCGCTGGAGAAATACGCCTACATCGGCAACTCCTCCCTGGCCGGCGCCTATGCCATGCTGACCTCCGAGGACGCCGCCGGGAAGCTCTCTGAGCTCGCGAAAAGCCTGACATACCTGGAGCTCTCAACGCAGCCGGGCTACATGGATTCCTTCGTCGCCGCGTGTTTCTTGCCCCACACAGACGAGACATTGTTCCCGTCTGTCAACAAATGAGGTGGGATAATGGACGACACGAGAAATCACAACCAGCTCTACGGCGTGCCGCTCTCCATCTATCAGGAGCGCTACCGGGCTCTGGACCCGCAGGAGGCCTCACACCGAACCGGCGCGCCTTTTGACGCCGCGTCCGGCGCCTTCACGCTGACTGTGCTCGGTTACACAATAAACGCCGCCTGGCCGGAGTTTGTGCTGGCGCCGGGAGACCCGGAAGCGTGCCCACGTGAGCTGTACGGCACAAAGGCCCAGATTCTCCTGCTCCGCCATCTGCTGGAAGGGACCGGCGCCGAAGCCACCGGCAGCTTCATGCCATACCGTGAGCTTCCCTGGGGCAGCGTCTATGACCAGCAGTTTACCGGCCGCTGCATGATGCGCCTCGCCTTTGGCTTTGGCAGCAAGCTCGACGCCTTTAAAAAAGCCTGTGGGGCGCTCGGCGGTATTCCCTACGCCAAGGGTGACGCCGCCTTCGACCTCCCCTTTCTCCCCGGTCTCACCGTCCGCCTCATCCTCTGGGCCGGCGACGAAGAGTTCCCGCCCCAGTCCCAATGGCTCTTTTCCGACAACATGATGCTTGCGTTCACCGCCGAGGATGTGGCCTGCATGGGCGATATTATCATCGGTTCACTGAAGGAAATGGCGAAATAGCAGTAAAAAAGGTGCGTTTTTGCATCGAAATGGAGTCGTTTTGGCGCAATAATTTGTTACAGAATTATTAATAATTATGCGAAAGTGTTAAATCTCTTTCGTCCTCAAAGCCCGGAGATGCTGCCATCACGGGCTTTTTGATTTTTTTGTACATTTTTACATATATGCTGTATATTTTTTCTCCGAATTATCCCTGTTCTTCCTTATGTTTGCAATCCTATTATACCACACGAACCCCCGAAATCGCGTTACACGCAAATCATTTCTTGAAAAAATTATATGATAATTTTGTTGTGGGGAATCCGGGTGCGTGATAAAATCAAGTACAGGCAATGGCACATATTAACATTTTAGGGAGTTTTAGAAATGCGGGGATTCAAAGACAGGGTGGCTCTCATTACGGGCGCGGGGAACGGTTTCGGGCGGGAATTCGCCCGGGAGGCCAACAGGCGCGGTATGCGGCTTTTTCTGGCGGATATCGACGAGGCGGATTTGAAGCGGACGCAGCGTGAAATCCAGGATGCCGGGGGCCGGGCTGAGATCTGCGTCGCGGATGTCTCGCTTGAAAGCGAGGTGGACCGTATGGTTCAAGACGCCATATCCGCCTGGGGACAGATCGATCTGCTCATCAACAACGCCGGTATCGCGATCGGCGGCTCCGTCACCGATTTGCCATCCCGCGACTGGGAATGGATCATCGGCGTCAATAACATGAGCCAGATCTATGCCATGAAGCGCGTGATTCCGATGATGATGCGGCAGGGGACGCCCTGTCATATTGTTAATGTTGCCTCAATGGCCGGCCTTGTGACAATGAACGGCATGCCCGCTTACTTCGCAACAAAGCATTTCTGCGTTGCGCTCAGCGAAAGCGTTTGTTATGATCTGCAGGCCGCGGGGGCGGATATCGGGATGTCTGTCTACTGCCCGAGCTTTATCCGCACCGATCTCCACCATTACGAGCGCCACCGGCCTGCGCGTTTTCAGGCGCCGGAGGATCCGTATTACTCGAGCCTTACATATCGCAAATACCTGAGAATGGCCAAGCTTGTCGTCACGACGGGTACGCCTATCGAGCCTGTCGGGCCGTGCGTATTCGATGCAATTGAAAAGGACAAGTTCTATATCGAACCGCATCCCGAGGGAAAGCAGCTCATCAGGCACAGGACGAGAAACATCCTGAAGGGACGCCGGCCGAATCTGCAGTTCATCAATGTCGCGCGGGCACGCCAGGGCGGCAACCGCAGCCTCAAGCTGTTCCTGCGGCTTATGAAAATAAGATAGCGTTTGAAACGAGGCAGACGGGGGGATAATAGTATCAGTCATAACAATGATTTGACAAAGCTTTAATAACAGGGTATTATGATAGTATAAATATCTGAGTGGAATGCTCATTAAGGGCGCTCCGCTCTTTATTTTTCAGTGTTGAAGTGACGGTATAATGTGACATGAAAGGTCGTTATTATGGATTTATGCGGCGAGTTTGTTACGCACAAGGTCTTCGGAAAGGGCCGGATCACGAATGCTGACGAGAATTGCGTCACCGTGGATTTCAGCGATATCAAGGAAACGAAGCGGTTTGTTTTTCCAAACGCTTTCGGGACCTTTTTGACGCCGGTCAGCCAGAGCATCATAAAGCAAATACAGGACTATAAAGACGAGATAGCGAGCAGCCTGGCTGAACAGGTCGTTGCCCCTGTTGAAAAGCCGCTGCCGAAAAAGAAACCAAAAAAGCCGGCGGTGCGTAAGCCGAAACAGCAACTATCCAAATAGGCTCAAAGGAAAGGGGCGGCATGAATCTTAGAAACAACCAAATTACAATCGGCGAACTGCTCTCCAACGTCAGGGCGAGAGCGGTTTTAGGACGTAATTTTCCGCAGCTTATGAATCCGTTCCTCTTGAATGTCGCAAGAAGAATGACTCTTGGCAATACGCTGAAGCTCGCGTCGGGACCCTGCGCGCAGGAGCAGGTGCTGCAGATCATATCCGAGCTCAAGGCGATTAACTAAAGACGCAATAATAAAGCAGTGCGGGACGCATGTTCCGCGCTGTTTTTGGCAATAAATGCTATAGCGGCCGAACAATGGCGTCTTGCGGCTCGTATACCGTCAGCATTACATAGTTATCACACCATTTCTTGTCCGGCGGTTGTCACACCTTAATGCTGAAGGAGGGAATCCAGATGGATGAGACGGAATTGATCAAAAAAATATGCGCCTATGTCAAGGCTAATCAGGAGCGTCCATACGCGATAGAGGGGTATGAAAGGGCTAAAATAGAAAAATACTGGTACTCTCTGCACGCGCACAATATTTTGTCGGTCCATAATTACAGCGGTTCCAAAACAGCAGACAGCTCCGGCAGAGGGATGGCAATCATCACAAAAATCGAAGTCAATGAAGCGCTGCTGGAGGCGCTCCATGGGATCAGGCTGGATTAGCATCGCATAAAAGGCACCTCGAAATCCTTAGATTCCGAGGTGTCTTTCTTTATAGCTTGCTTTTTATCCCCAGTTGATGCCGGAGCTGGCGACTGCGGCGCCGCAGGGGTCGACGATGCAGGCGCCGCCCTCGACGGGGACGGTGATGCCGGTGATGTAGGCGGCGTCATCGCTGGCGAGGAAGACGACGGCTCCCGCGACCTCTTCGGGCATGGCGGGGCGCTTTAAGGGCAGGAACTTCGTCAGGGTATTGAGCGCGCCGGTGATGTCGGTCTTTGTGGCGTCGGCGAGGCCCTGCATTGAGTGCTCCAGCATCTCCGTGCGGATGGGGCCGGGGGCGACAACGTTGACCCTGATCTTCTGGGCGCCGTAATCAAGGGCGGTGGCCTGGGTGAGGCCGATGAGGCCGGATTTCGACGCCGAGTAGGCGGGCATGGCTGGGATACAGCGCAGGCCGGCCAGAGAGGCGATATTCACGATAGAACCGCCGCCGTTTTTAATCATTTCGGGAATCGCTGCCTTCATCATGAGGAAGGGGCCGGTCAGATTGATGCCGATGACCTTCTGCCACTGCTCGACGGGGAGCTCCACAACGGCGCCCGAGGGGTCGATGCCGGCGTTGTTGACTAAAACGTCAATCTTACCTCCGAATTTGACTGTCGCGTCCACCATCGCCTTCGCCGACTCAAAGTCCGACACGTCGCCCTGGAAGGCGAGCACCGTACCCGAGGGCAGACCGGCGGCGACCTTTTCGAGCAGCTCCTTGCGGCGCCCGGTGATGACGACCTTCGCGCCCTCCGCGACGAACCTTTTGGCGAACGCGGCGCCAAGCCCGGTGCCGCCGCCCGTAATAAGCGCGATTTTACCTTTTAAACGACCATCCATATTCAAAGCCTCCTAAGTATATTTTTGGTTCAGACATATTTGTAAACCATATTATAGCGCATTATCCGGCAAATGCATATATAATATTTTATAGTGTATCCAAATTAATCGCTTGTTACTGCTGCTGAGCGGGACGCTGCTGTAACGGAGGATTGCGGGGAACACTGACAAAATGTCTTTGTATTTCAGCGTTCGTGTGGTATGCTGAAAATAAAGGCGCCCTTGCATACGGGCACTATTACAATTTTATGTGAGGTGCAGGATGTTTTGCAGTAAATGCGGAAAACAGCTCGTCCCCAATGCCGCTTTTTGTGCCAATTGCGGGAATCGCATCGATATACAGGCACCCGCCGCGCCGCCGCAGACGAATACATACGCCCCCCCGCCCCCCGC
>CAZJCH010000215.1:1363-5037 GCA_964544005.1 uncultured Papillibacter sp. | reverse complement strand
GGTTGCCGCGGTGTTATAATGCTCAAGCACCTCGGTGTTGGCCCTCGCAATGGCGTCGGAAACAGCCAACTGCACACCGGCCCGGATTTCGTTGACTGCTGTTTCCGCATCATAGAAGTTGCTGATACCCTCGCGTTCCGTCTTCTTCATTAAGAAGCCCGTATAAGTCATGAAAAGGAGGATAGCGCCCATAAACGATACCAACGCCACCATGACAAGCACTGTCACAATCGTTGAGCCCTTGTTGCCGCGCAGCCCGCGGCTTATATCTGTCTGTCGGCGCATCCCGTCATCTCCTGTCCGAAAGCTCCGCTTTGGAGCGTTCTCATTTAGAACTCAAATACCTGCCTCAGTCCAGCATTGATGCGTCAAGCACCATTTTCGGCGTCCCTGTAAAGCCGCTGTCGTATGTCCCGGTAGGATACAGCGATACCGTCACCTGAAAAAGACGTTTGAGGTCGTCGGAGGCGACCAGCTTTCCCGAGCTGCTGCCGTAATCGAAGAACCGGCCGTTGTAATACAGCATCAGCGCATCGTTAAAAAACAGGTCGTTGCCGGTACCGAGCTTAACCGTCATGTTGGTATAGAGTGTCGCGACAGGCGGATCGCTTTGGCTTGCACGTGTTTCCATAAGCGCCAGGACAGATTTGTACTGGTTCTCGTAAGTATTCAGGTAACCATCGCTGATGCCCGGCGTATATTGCTTGATCAGGAAAAAGGTGAAGGGCAGCGGCAAATCGGGCGTGTTGTTCACAAGCGTGATATTGTCGTGGTATTTCTTGCTGGCATAATCGGTGTCGCCGGCGAACAGCACCTTGTACAGATCAACCATACCGGCATCGTAAAACGTCGTGTTGTAATTCGGGTAGTAAAAGAAGTGAATGGTATTAAAGTCGCTGATATTGCCGGTGTAAAAGACGAAGTCATATGTATAGGCCTCTTTGCTGAGCGGAAGCTTCACCGTTGACCATACTTCCGGGGTAATCACATTGCCGTCGGCGTCCTTCTCCTCAGGGGTCGAGATATACCTGAGCGGCGCCTTGTAGCTGTAGGTGGCCTCCGCCGTCACGTTTGAGCCGCTGACATCAACGGTTATGTTAATCTTGCGCACCATGCTGTGCCTGAAATCGTCCGCGTTATAGGTGACGCCGCTTGCGGCTGCCAGCAGGGTCGCTTCGGTTGCCATATCCGCCGCCGCCAGGGCGTCCGGATTCTGCACGGGGCTGTCAGGCTGGGAGAACACCGCGTTCATGGGGGTATGGATAGAGACCTCCTCGGCATTCTGCGCAAAACCCGACGCATCCAGCTTCACCATAGCGTCAAAGGTGGAATTGGCGGATGTAATATTCTTAAGCCCGATGTAGTATATATTCTGCCCCGTCTGGACTGTGTTCGGGTCCGCGACCTCAGTATAGCCGTCGTCGGCACTGTAAAGGTAGAAGCCCGCGTCCGCGGCGATGCCGTCCGGACCTGCGCCGCTTCTCACCTGAGAGAGTATCTGGCTGATTTCCATGGCGTTGAGGGTTTCAATCACGTTTTTTGAGGCCAGTGTGGCGTTCTGTGCCTCGCGGCTTTTCTTGGCCACATTGGCGGAGGTGACGATCGCATGCAGCAGGGGGGCTACGACAATCGCCAGAATCATCACGCCGACCAACAGCTCCACGAGGGTAAAGCCCGCGTTGGCATTGCGTCTCGTCTTATGCTGCATCATCCGCTCTCCCCTTCTTTCCGCTGCCATTCGGACGCCGGAACGATCGCACAATCAACCGCCCGTCGGTGCTTCCGCCGTCTCAGTCAGCTCAGCTGTCTCCGCAGCCGGCTCTGCTTTTGTGATCGTGCCGAATATGTTTTCAGTCCCGTAGCCCATGACGGGCACCTCGGTCTCGTAGTACTCCGCGTCCGCGCCTGTAATGAAAAACTTATCAATAATGATCGTGCTCATAAGCTCGCCGGTTTCGCTGTCAAAGCTGAGATTAGCGGTGTTCAGCTTTGTCACATATGTTGTGTAGTTGATATAGTCGATAAAGCTTTTCAGCTGCTGATACGTCAGCTCAGCCGTAATGCTCAGTGTGTTTCGGTATGCCGTCAGTGTCAAATTCTCCGTCGTGCCGTCCCTTTCTAGGATCGCGCGGAGGGGCATAACCAGCTGGGGTCCGCTGAAGCTCGCCGTACTGATGGACAAGCCCACCTCGTCCTCGAGATCCACAGCGTACATGATCAGCTCCTCCGACCTGACATCGTTGGGATAATGCGCTATCTCGTTCTTTATCGTCTGCTTGTTGCTTTCAATGGCCTGTTCGTATTCGCCGAGCTTGTTAGAATACCCCTGCAGCTGGGAAAGCTTAGTCTGCAGCTCTTTCTTCTGGGTTTCGACCTCTCCGGTTCTTGTTTCGTATTTGCTGTAAACCAAAAAGTAGGCAAGGATAAATATCAGGATGCTTAGAAGTATTAAAACCAGTCTCAGGTCGCGTTTTGAAATGTTCATAGCTGCCTCCTAACCGACATCAGCGTTTGCATCGCTTGTTTCGGCTTCGGCTGCCTGCTGGGCCGCCTCCGCCATTGCCTTGACATCCGGGTCGGGCGACGTGTCCACATAAGTACACCGCACCGCGAACGCAACCTCGGCGAATCCGCCGTCATTGAGAGTTTCCGAAATGGCGCTGACATCCACCGCGCTGAGGCTCTCGAAGTCCCGCAGCTGCACAATGACCGCCGCGGCCTCTTCCTTCGTGCCGACGACGATGTTCATGCTGACCTCCGTCGTCATACAGGATGCCGACAGCACGCGGATCTCCGACGGCATTTTACGCTCCAGCTCGCCGATGAAGTAGAGCAGGTCGTCGTTGGGCGAAGCGGTGATTGCCGCCAGATTCCTGAAATCCGTGACACTGTCCTCAAACGCCTTGTAGGTAAAATAGAAGTCCTCCGTATAGGCAAGCTCGGCGACTTTGCTTTCAAGCTTCTCCTTCTCGTCGACGGTGACGGTATAATTGTATATCGCGAACCCGCTGATGCCCAGTGAAACGACCACGGATATCACCAGCACCGCCACAGCTGCGGCGATGGATTCGTTCCTGACGCGTTCCTTCTTCTTGCCCTTCATGAACTGGGGCGGCATCAGGCTGACGGGGCAGATGGTCGCCCCCGCGCAGGCGAGAAAGTCGGAAACGCCTCTCAGCGCCGCGGCGGGCAGGCTCGAAAAGCCCGGTAAAGCGTCAATGTAAACGGTCTCGATCGTTGTTTGCTCATGGATATATTTGGCCAAGTTGCCGGCCCGGCACGAAAAGCCGGTTAAAACGATCCTGTCCAGCGGCCTTTCCCAGTAGCTGGAATTGTAATAGTCCGCCGCCCGGGCGATATTGCTCACCAGCCGGCTGAGGCTTTCACGGACGTCGCTTTCAGGAAGCACGTTGTAGATCAGGTCGTCCCGCTCCGAGGAAAGCTCCTGAACGGCTGCAGTATAGCTGCTGTCCGGCATGCCGGCGGCTGCCATGTAGCCTGATACGAACTCATCGGTACCGCTGGTCAGAACCCGCTGAAGAACCATCTGGCTGCCCTTGATAAAGGTTGCAATGGAGTATGTACTGCTGACATCGACAATCATCGACACCTCTTCCCCGCACTTGTTTTCCAGGGCGCGGTAGAGACTGTTGCCGCAGTAGTCGATACACATG
>CAZJCH010000215.1:0-1353 GCA_964544005.1 uncultured Papillibacter sp. | reverse complement strand
GCGTGAAATAGCCTTCCAGTATGCTCAGCGGCGCCGCAAGAACGAGGACACGGTAGCCGGCGTTTTCCCCTTTTTCCACATGATCGAGTATCGAGTGCGTAATATGGTACTTGCTCAAATCCACAGGGAAATATTCGCTGGCGTTGCTTTGGACGAGGGTGGCAATTCTTGTTTCCTTGACATTGGGGAGCTTGATCTCGCGGGCGGCCACCTTGCCGGAGGCCAGCGTAAAAACGACGTTCTTATGCCTCATGCCGTTCGCGGACAGCTCTGCCTTCAGCGCCTCCGCTAAAAGCTCGGGGGTATTGATCTGCCCGTCTGTGACACAGCCCTCCGGCGTCCTGAATATGGCACTGCGGGCTGCCTGCAAAGTTTTTTTATTGACGCCGGCACATATCTTCGTAATGCGCTCCCCGATCTCAATGATCAGCACTTTCTCAGCCATACCTGTGTGTTTGCCCCCTTATGTTTAAATGACATTTTGCCTTTTATGTAAATTTTCATTGTTTTCAGTTTAATGCCGTTACATAGCCAAGATACCAGGACAGGAGCCTTTCGCCCCACAGCATGGCGATCAGTACGCCCGCCGCCAGATACGGCCCCAGCGCCAGCACCCTGCCGGCCTTTGAAACGCGCATGCGGATCAGGTGGATCACCGCGCCCAGAATGCAGCCCAGCCCGAAGGCCAAAAGCGCCAGCTTCCAGCCCAGAAAAAGCCCGCAGGCCGCCATCAGCTTAACGTCGCCGCCCCCGATGCCGCGCCCGCCTGTAATAAGGAGAATAATAAGCAGCGGGACGCTTATAATCACAAGTCCCAGCGCGTAGCTTGTCCAGTTCGTTAAATTCAGCGCCAGATTGACGGCGCCGAGCAGTGCGATGAAAATATTGAAGCCCAGCGGAATCTCCTGCGTCCTTGCGTCGATGACGCTGAGCGCCAGCAGGGCCGAAGCGGCCAGCGCGCACAGCAGCGCATAGCCCGTAAAGCCCAGAATAACCGAAATAAGTACCCAAAGCAGGCCGTTTGCCGCCTCAATGACAGGATATTGCGCCGATATTTTACTTTTGCATTTCCCGCATTTTCCCCCCAGCGCCACCCAGCTGAACACCGGCACCAGCTCATACCACCTCAGCCTCTTCCCGCAGCTCATACAATGCGACGGCACGGTGACAATGCTCTCCTTCTCCGGTATCCTCAGAATACAGACGTTGAGAAAGCTCCCGACCATCATGCCGAAGAGAAAGATAATAATATAAAAGAGCCACTGGTATTCAGCCATTATTGGAAACCTCTCAGAGAAGACTTAGGTCTTAAAACGTATAATCACCAATCGTACCGCCTTTCGTCCATACAAT
>CAZJCH010000214.1:0-5042 GCA_964544005.1 uncultured Papillibacter sp. | reverse complement strand
ACAGGTGCGGGTCCTGCAGCACATAGCCCAGGGAAGAATGCAGCCACAGCTGGCTGCGCTCCCTGTAGTCCCTGCCGTCGATTAAAACGCGCCCCGAAGTCGGCTCATAGAAGCGGCAGGCCAGGTTCACAAGCGTCGATTTGCCGGCGCCTGTCTCGCCGACGATGGCGACGGTGGTACCGGCCGGTATATGGAGATTGAAGTTCTCGAGGATGTACTCGTCGCCGTCCGGATATTTGAACGTCACGTCCTCGTACGTGATGTCGCCTTTGAGCTTTTCCCAGTTGTCACATTTGGGATTGAAAATGTCGCCGTATTTTTCGATGACCTCCGGCGTATCCTCTATCGTCTTCGGTGTATCCAGAAGCGCCGTCACGCGCTCGATACCGACCTGGGCGGACACGATTTCCGTAAACACGCCCGTCGTCTGGACGACAGGCTCGATGATCCCGACGGCGTAGGATAAAAAGGCCGACAGCATGCCGTAGTCCAGGAGGTCTTCCATGACGAGGACGCCGCCTCTGTACAGCGCAATACCGACGGCAATGGAGCCGCAGAACAAAACAAGCGGCACCATAATCGCCGAGAGCATGGCGCTCCGGACGGATTGCCCGTACATTTTTGATGTGAGCCCACTGAATTCTTCAACATTTTTATCCTCGATCACAAGGGTTTTCGAGGCTTTCGCGCCGGTGATTCCCTCGTTGTACGCGCCGGTAATCTGGGCGTTTATCGCCCGCATGCGCCTGTTAACGGCCAGAATCCGCCTCTGAAAAAACAGGGTAACGAGCAGGACAAGCGGGATGACGGCGATCAGCAGGAGCGCCAGCTTCCAGTTGAGCGACAGCATAAAAATCAACGATCCGATGATATAGCAAACATTCCAGGCCGCGTGGGCAAAGCCCCAGGCGACCATACCGCTGATTCTGTCGGTATCGGACATGACGCGGGCAATGAGAAAGCCGACAGAGGTCGTGCTGTAGAAGGACAGCGGCAGCTCCTGCAGATGGACAAAGCAATTGCGCTTGAGCATGCGCCCCATAAACATCTCGACCTTGATGGACTGCCGTGAGAATATGATGACCGTGATACCCTCGAACAGGATGAACGCCAGGAACAGGGCGGTGAAGGCGAAAAGCCCCTTTGTCGTGCCCGTCACGACAAAATTGTTGACGGCATACCGGGTGAACAGCGGATAGGAGGCCTCTGTCAGCGCCGACGCGACCATGAAAATCAGGATGACGAGCATGTGCTTTTTGACCTTCTTGAAATACGGAAACAGACGCGACCATATTCTCAGGCTGAATTTAACAGCCTGCTTCTCTTCCATGGTTTCCTGCATGATATGGTCACCTCCTCATATTCCGCTTTGCAAATCATATACCCGTTTATATATTCCATTCTTTTCGATCAGCTCATTGTGGCTGCCGATTTCGGCGATTTTGCCGTTGTCGAGGACCATGATGGTGTCGGAGAGCATCAGCGTCGAGATGCGGTGGGAGATAAGGATGGCTGTGGCACCGCTTGTGTTTTCGCGGAGGGCTTCCCTGATTTTGGCGTCGGTTTCCATGTCGAGGCTCGACATGGAGTCGTCGAAGACGATGATGGGGGCGTTTGTCATCAGCGTGCGCGCGATAGCGACGCGCTGCTTCTGCCCGCCGGAGAGCGTGACGCCGCGCTCGCCGACAATCGTATCGTAGCCGTGTGAAAAAGACATGATGTTCTCGTCGACGGCGGCGATGCCCGCCGTCTTCCGAACGAGCTCCATTTCCCCGCTGCGGGCGGCGATGTCGATGTTTTCAAATATCGTTTTGGAGAACAGGAACGGCTCCTGCAGCACAAGGCCGACGTTGCGCCGGAGGTAATGCCGGTCGATATTCCGGATGTCGACGCCGCCAATGCTGATGCTGCCGCGGCCCTCCCGGAGGTCGTACAGCCTGTTGAGGAGGTATGTGACCGTCGATTTCCCGGAGCCCGTCGTGCCGAGGATACCGAAGGTCGTGCCGCTCTTTACGGTGAAGCTCAGGTCATTCAATACAGGTTGTTTTTCATCATAAGAAAAGCTGACATGACTGAAGACGATATCCCGGTCCAGCGGCGGTTTTTGTGCGCCGGGCTCCTCTTCCTCAATGGGCGCGTCCAGTATCTCTTTTATACGCTTTAAGGATACGCCCGTTTTACTCATTTCGGAGAGGATGCGCCCCAGCTGGCGGATCGGCCACGCCATTGTCAGCGTGTAGCTGATGAAGACGAGAAACTCGCCAAGCGACAAGCTCCCCGAGGCGGACAAAAACGATCCCACCGTCACCATGATCAGTAATTCTCCTGAGGAGACGATGTCGCCGATGCCCCAAAAAAAGCCCAGCGTGTTGCCCAGCGACAGCCACTTGCCAATGTATTTTTCGTTTTTTTCGTCAAAGCGGTCCGTCTCATATTTTTCCCGCCCGAAGGCGCGGACGACGCGCACACCCGTCAGGTTTTCCTGGACATGGACGAGGAGCGCGCCCTCGGCCTCGTCCGCCTCCCGGAACTTATGGGCGATTTTCCTGAAAAACCCTATGGAGTACCCGAGGATCAGAGGAATGAAGCAGAGGGCGATGAGCGCCAGGATCACATTCATTGAAAACATGAAAACAAGGGCGACCGTCAGGAGGATCAGCGTCCGGACGACCTCGATGAGCTGCTGGGCCACAAACCGGTGGATCGTGTCCACATCGTAGGTGCAGCGCTGGATGATATCACCCGTCTGGTTTTCGGTGTGCCATGAAAACGGCAGGTACTGGGTGTGGGTAAACAGCGCGTCGCGGAGCTTCTTTGTAAAGCGCTCCGTGCCCTTGGCCATACCCATCCGGGAAATATAGGTGAAAACACCGGATAAAACGGCGCAGAGGACGACGCCGGCGGCGCAGATAACGAAATTTTCGCGCAGGAAAACACGCCCGCCGATTTTATCGAGTAGCTCCGATAAAAACGCGGGCAGCGAGATGCCCTTCGTGCCGATGACGGAGTCGACGGTAAAGCCGACGACCTGCGGCATCAAAAAGGAAAAAAGGATGGAAAAAGCCGTCCCCAAAACGGCAATAAAAAAATACCGCTTTGATCCTTTGGCAAACCCGGCCAGCATATGAAGCATTTGATTCTTTATTTTTTTCATCCGACACCAAAGCCTGATCGACTCTTTTATACGTTCACTCATTTTGCCATAAATGCTGATAAAAAGCAAGAGCGTGCCCGCGGCTGCAGGCGGCGTGCCATACCCCGCCGTGACAGGCGGGACGATAAAAATAAAAAAAACGAAAATTTTATACAGAAATTCACTAGTATATGGTATAATACGCGCGGTGCATGTCGAACATGAATGCAAACGGGTTGGAATAAGGGGCGAGGGAAATCGTGCAGACCGGCAGGAAAACCGAAACAGTGACATTAAATAAAATTCTCCCCAGAATTGAAGCACATCCCGAGCAAGGTCTGACTGCTGGGCAGGCCAGAGAGCGCTTTGAAAATGGCTATTCGAACGTCAGCCCCGCTTCGCCGGAAAAGACGGTCGGGCAGATTTTCAAGGACAATATTTTTACATATTTCAATCTCGTTTTTTTTGTTCTGGCCTTCCTCATCATCCTTGTCCAATCCTACAGAAACCTGACCTTTATGGGCGTCATTTTCATCAACACTGCCATCGGAATCATACAGGAGCTGCGCGCGAAAAAGACACTGAGCAAAATGAAGATCGTTGTCGCGCCGCACGCCCTTGTGATTAGGGACGCAGAGGCCTCTACGATTCCGGCTGAAGACGCCGTTCTCGATGATATCGTTATTTTTACCGCGGGGAACCAGATTTACGCGGACGCCATCGTCATAACGGGCGAATGCCGCGTCAACGAGGCGCTCGTAACGGGCGAGGCGGATGAAATCGTCAAAACGCCCGGCAGCACGCTGCTGTCCGGGAGCTTCATCGTATCGGGCGAATGCCGGGCGCGCCTGGATAAGGTCGGATGCGATTCTTTTGTCTCGAAGCTGACAGTCGAGGCGAAAAAGCACACGAAGAAGCGCCGCTCCGAAATGATGCACTCCTTGATACGGCTCGTACAGATCATCGGCTTCGTCATCATCCCCTTCGGCATTATCTTATATTTCCAGCAGACGCAGATTTTGCATAAAACGGTGACTGAAAGCGTCGTATCCACAGTGGCCGCCCTAATCGGCATGATACCTGAGGGGCTGTATCTCCTCGTCTCCGTCGCGCTCACCGTCAGCGTCATGCGCCTGGCACAGAAAAAAACGCTTGTCCACGATATGGGCTGCATCGAGACACTGGCCCGGGTCGATGTGCTGTGCGTCGATAAGACAGGTACGATCACAGAAAATAAAATGACGGTCCGGGAGATATGTCCGCTCAGCGCAGACAAATTCCCCCCGGGCAATGTGATGTCCCTGATGTCGGATTACGCGGCCAGTATGGGCTCTGACAATGAGACGGCGGCCGCGCTGAAGTGCTATTTTACCGAGAAGCCGAAACGCCGGGCCGTACAGATTTTGCCCTTTTCTTCCTCCGCGAAGTATGGCGGCGTCACTTTCTCTCACGGTGAGACATATCTCCTCGGCGCGCCGGAAAAGATACTCCTGGGCACATATGACACATACAGAGGCGAGATAGAAAACTACTCATCGCAGGGCTGCCGCGTCCTGCTGCTGGCCCGGTACGGCGGCTCTTTAAGCGACAAAAGCATATGCTGTCCTGTCGAGCCGGTCGCTCTGATTGTCATCATCAACAGCATCCGGCCCGAAGCTCCGTCGACCTTCCGTTTCTTCCGGGAGCAGGGCGTTGCCATTAAGGTCATATCGGGCGACAATCCGCTGACCGTCTCCCGTGTCGCGATAGAGGCCGGGATTGAGAACGCGGACAAGTACGTCGATGCGTCGACACTGACGACGGAGCGCAAGCTGAAAAGCGCCATCCGCGAATACACTGTCTTCGGGCGTGTGACGCCTGACCAGAAGAGAAAGCTCATCCGCGCATTCAAGGCCGCGGGCCATACTGT
>CAZJCH010000213.1:0-5071 GCA_964544005.1 uncultured Papillibacter sp. | reverse complement strand
ACACCGGTTCCTGAACGTTTGGCAAAACGTGCGATACGCTCAACTCTGTCGACCTCATATGCCTGTAAAGGCAAATCCTTATCTATCTTTTCCTCCTCGCTAACGTGCTCCTCAGCTGCGATCAAACCCTCTTCTTCAATTTTATCGATGACATCCGCTTCTTGTTCCGTATCGGCAGTCGGTTCCTGCGCAGGATTTTCAGCTTCATCCATGCTTTGCAGCAGAGTCTCCGACTCAATGGATTGCTGCATTTCCTCGGTTTTTTCAGCCTCAAGTCTTTTGAGTGTTTTCGCCTGCTCTATAGAAATGTTGATCATATCGCCGTAATTGTATAGCAGGGAGACAAGCAGACAGGAGGCCGCGACGCCTGCTGCCGCGAAGGCGAGACCGATGAGAAACCCGGACAAGCCGGATAATTGGCTCCACATTAAAACTCCGAGCAGGAGCGCGCCAATCGAACCGAAAATGCCCACAGAATCCGCCGTTTCCTTTATTTTATAACCCGCATAATCATCCTTAACCCCGAGCTTTTCCTTGAAGTCCTTTGCTTTTATTTCGGTGCGCTCGGAAAAGGTCAAATCCCCTGCTGCAGGATTTGCCACTAAATTTGCCTCCACACGCATGACCTGCCTTTACACAAAAATAAACAGACGGCACGCCAGCCGTCTGAACCAAACTGTTTACAGTTTGGATGCAACTGGCTGTCATAACCTCAAGCCTTTTTTAAAGGCTTGTATCTCTGTACGAGACTTGCGGTCTTAGACCCTGAGCTTTGCGTCGCCGGATTTCTCCGGTTTTGCCATATATTATCTTGTAATATTTTTACATGAGCAAGAGTAATATAATACATTATCTAAAATTTTGCAATAGTTTTTTGAAAAAAAGTTAAATATTTATCTTGAAAGTCCCGGACTGTTGTGGTAGTCTGGCATTATAAACTATCGCGATAGTCTGGAGGACCGTTATGGAAAAGATCAAGCTGTTCGAAGGTGAGCTCAGGCTAATGGAGCTTTTGTGGGAGCGGGAGGGCGCGAGCGCGAAGGAATTGTCGCTGCTGGCGGGTGAAATAATCGGGTGGAATAAAAACACGACGTATACCGTTATCAAGAAGCTGGTGGGTAAAGGCGCAATCAGGCGCTCCGACCCCGGCTTTATCTGCCACAGCCTGATAACCCGGGAGGAGGCGGGGCGGAAGGAGGCCAGGAAGGTCCTGCACTCGTTTTTCGGCGGCTCGGTCAAGGCCCTGTTTTCCTCCTTTTTGTCGGACGGCACATTGTCGCCAAAAGAAGCCGAAGAGCTGCGGCAGCTTATTGATAACCACGGACAGCAGGAGGAATGACCCGGTATGGACGGCGTTTTCTACTTTGTCCTGAACATGAGCCTGGCGTCCTGCTTTGTGATTGCGGCTCTGCTGCTGATACGGCTGATCAGGCCTTTGCCGAGGCGGCTCGTCTACCCGCTGTGGATACTGGCTTTTTTGCGGCTCGTGTTCCCCTTTTCGCTGTCAACAGGCTGGAGCCTCTTCAATTTCACCGGCGGGCTTGTCAAACGCCTCGTCACCGTCGAAACGGTGGCACAGGTCACGGCGCCCGTTCCAGGGTTTGATCAGTGGGCGTTCTCGAATATGATCGGCGCGGCCGTGCGCTACGCGCCTGTTGAATACAAAACCGAGTCGCTCCGACAGGTTTTCACCGCCGGTGCCGCCATATGGGCGACAATCGCCGCGGCGGCAATTATCACAGTATGCATCCTTTACTATCTCACAATGTCGGAGCTCTGGAAGGCTGTACGCATAAAGGATAATCTCTACTGTTCGGATGTTCTGCTCTCGCCGGTTCTTGCAGGCGTGTTCCGTCCGAGGATTATTTTACCGCCCGACCTTGACCCGGACAGCCCGGCCGGCCGGATGGTGCTGGCCCACGAGCATGTCCACCGCCGTCGGCTTGACAACCTCTGGCGGACGCTTGCCATCCTCATTGCCTGCGTCCACTGGTTCAATCCGCTCGTCTGGGTGATGCTCCGGGCGTTTCTGCATGATATGGAGCTCTCCTGCGACGAGGCGGTATTGCGAAAAGGCCGGTACGGCAGGGAGGAACGCAAGGCTTATGCCCGCACGCTCCTGCGCTTTGCCGAGGATAAGCAGCTGCTCATTTCCACCGCTTTCGGCGGCTCGCGCGTCAAGGTGCGCGTTGCCAATGTACTCAATTATAAACGGCTGACCGTGATCGGCGCCGCTGCATCCGCCGTGTTTATCTTATCCGTCGCGCTTGTGCTGCTGACAAATCCGTCGCTTGGGAGGTGACATTTTTGAAAAGCAGAGATTACAGGCGCTATTACATTATTTCTCTGGCCGTCCTGCTCGTTATATCAGCCTGCCTGATCGTCGTTTTCGGTATCTCCGCCGCAAAAACGGAAGATGAAAGTGATGCTTCCGGTTCAAAAGATGACATTCAGGGCTGCTACGCGTTCGATGAGTGCTTGTATATGAGCCCGCTCAGCTCCTTTTACCCTTTCGGAGACATGCCGTATGTCTATGGCGTTGGCAGGGACGCGCTGATCATTGCAAATACGGGAACCGGCGATATTTGGCGGTACACGGCGCGGTACGAAAAGACGCCGGTGGCTGAGGACGAGCTCCTGACAAAAATAGAATTCACACCTGAGGCAATCTCACACCCCGATCTGTCCCTGTACAGGGAGCGCTGTCTGCGCGCCGTCTTCACCGATGAAGAGCGGCAATACAACCTGTATCAGATGGACGGCGAAATCTGGCTTGCCGATTTTCACGGCGACCGAATATGGAGTATTTACAGACTGAAAAAAACGGACGGGACAACGTTTGACGACCTTGAACGCGCCTATGCGGCACAGAACGAATCGAAGGGGCTGCCGCAGCTGACGCTGAAGGATGTCTACGCGCTGGCCCGGCTTGGCGACGATCTGACGCTTCGCGATCTTGACGTTTTTGACGGCAAGGCCGTCGGCTCGGGCTTTATGATCATGCGGTATGAGATCGAGGGCGGCTGCGTGCTCGCAGTCCACTGCGACACGCCGGAGTCAAAACCCGGCTATGTCCGCCTGTCCAAGCGGGGTTATGACCCGTTCGACGAAGCCCTGACCGTCGATATCCGCCTGGGGACCGCAGCGGTGGCAGCCTATCTGGACCCGCTCAATTCGCTGACAAGCCTGAAAATCGAGGACCCCCACGGCGGAACCCTGCCCGGGGCCCTCCGCGGCGACGTCGATCTGTCCCGGGAGCTTATCTACGAATTCGACGGCTATCGCTACTACCTGAAGACGACACGTGCCGACAGCGTCTTTATCACCTTCGCTAACGACGAGCGGCTGCCGCTCAAACAGGCGCTGGAGGAGCACCGGACGATTATCGAGGATGCTGTGGCAAACGGCCTGCACAACGTCTTCATGGAACCGTCCGACAATCCCTTGGGCGGAAGCTTTACCATCCTGCAGCACGCGCATACCTTTTCCTTTGACAACGAGGCGTTTTACCCGTCCAAGTCCTTTATGTATATCGCGGTCGATGACACCGACGACATCGTAATAACCTATTTCGACGCCTCAGAACTGGCCGACATCCTCTCGCTCCAGGGCCGGGACGCGCTTTTTTTCGCGCTGCGCCGAATCATCGAAACAAACGACCTCCCGGTCATCGCCGGAAAGCCCTATATCACCTTCGACAGCCTCGCCGAAGCCGGTATCGCCGTCGACATTGGCTGGGCGCTCAGCTCGCACACGCCGGTGAATTTCAGTTCACAAACACCTTAGAATTCCCGTAGTTCTTGACGATTCGAACGGCTTTTGAGCTGAAAAAGAGCTGTTTTGGTGCGAAAAAGATCCTGTTTTCTGTTACAATTTTATTAATTCATGTTAATAATGTATTAAATCCCCGCCGCCCCAAAAGCCCGAAGACACTGCAATCTCTGGATTATTTTGCTCTTTGTGCATTATGCCATATACTGCTATATATTTTTTTTACGCAAGCACTCGGGTTATGCTTCTCTTTTCCGTCTTATTATACCATAATTTTACTGATATTGGAATAGTAAAATAACGTTTTAAGCAGGAATATTTCAAGCGCTTCTTTACCTTTTGCCGAGTTTGACTTATAGTGGATAAATATTAAAAAACAGGCGGTGAGGATTTGAGACTCTGCATTGTTGAGGCCGGAATAGTCAGCCAAATATATAGAATTAAGGAGAATCATTATGACTGTTCCGGGAGATCAGATATATCCAAGGCTTGACCATGAGACGGTGTATCTTAAGAATGTGATCCATGATCCGAACATCATCGTCGGGGACTTTACTTTTTACAACGATTTTATGAGTGACGCGGCGCTGTTTGAGAAGAATAACGTCTTGTACCATTACCCGGTCAATAACGAAAAGCTGGTGATCGGCAAATTTTGTTCCATCGCCTGCGGGGCGAAATTCATCTTTACAAGCGCCAACCATACGATGCGTTCGCTGTCCACCTATCCTTTTCCGATTTTTGCTTCCGACTGGAGGCTGGATTGGAGCAATGTCAAGGAGGCGTGGGACAACAAGGGCGATATCGTAATCGGAAATGATGTGTGGATTGGGTATGAGGCCGTGATCATGCAAGGCGTCACCATCGGAGACGGCGCAATCATCGGCACACGAGCCGTCGTCACGAAGGACGTGCCGCCGTATACGATCGTCGGCGGCGTCCCGGCAAAGGAGATCAGGAAACGGTTCGGCGCGGATATCATAGAGGCTCTGCAAAACCTGCGCTGGTGGAACTGGCCTTATGAGAAGATCAGACGGCACCTCGCTGATATCATGAGCAGCAATATGGAAGCGCTGCTAAAACCCGAATAGCATGCTCTTATTACGAAAAGCGCACTTACGGCTTTGTGAGCGCGCTTTTCGCTATGCTTATACCCACGGCGCCGTCCGGCGGATAGACAAGCACGCGTTTGGCGGAAGGCAATAACATTTACCATAATTTTTCAAATTACCTCTTGACAAACCAAGGGTACAGTTGTAACCTGTGGATGTGGGGTTACAGTTGTACCCTTGATTGGAGG
>CAZJCH010000212.1:2075-5079 GCA_964544005.1 uncultured Papillibacter sp. | reverse complement strand
CATAACGGTCGAGGTCAGTCAGTGCGATACCGCCGCGGTTGGGCGCCGAGGTCCACACCGCCTGGAATTCGCCGGGGCCCTCTTTCGTCAGGAACACGCTGAACTCTACCTGCTCGAGCGTCATCTCAACGCCGATGCTCTTGAGGGCTGACTGAATCAGCTCAATGCCCGGATCGGGCTGCCAAAGCAGTATCGTGAATTTCAGCGGGTTGGATGCGTTGTAGCCTTCCGCCTCAAGCATCGCCTTTGCCTTCTCCAAATCGTATTTAGGCATACTCTCAGGATCGGCGTAGAGGTCAAAGCCGGCGAAGAGCATGCTCTGAACCGAAGGCCTGCCGCCATTGAGCTGAGCAATGGATTCACGGTCTATCGCAGAGACGATCGCCCGGCGCACGTTTGCGTTGTCGAAGGGCGCTTTTTCGCAGTTGAAGCCGAAGCCGACATATCTGGTGCTGCTCCCCTTAAGAACACTGAGATCGGATGCCTGTTCCGCGAGCTTAAGCTCCATACCTGAGACGAGCCCGGCGTACTGCAGCTGCCCGGATTCGACGGCGATATAGCGGGCGGCGTTTTCAGGGATAGCGGTGAAGTTAATCTTTTCAATCTGCGGCTTGGCAAACGGATACCCGTCCCATGTTTCGATGGTCACGCTCGTGCCGGGTGTAAATTCCGTCACCTTGTACGGGCCGGTGCCGACGGGCTTCAGGTAGATTGCATCATCGCCGCCGGCTTCAATATAAGCCTTATTGACGATGGGCGCCGTATAAAAAGCCCTCGGGATTGTGGTGGTGTTCGGCTCCTTGGCTTTGATCGTCAGCGTGCTGCCCTCGTAGGTGACGCTGTCAATCAGTTTTGCGGTGTCCGCGGATTTGGGGATGTCATTCAACCGCTCAAAAGAATAGACGATATCGTCCATCGTCAGCGGGTCGCCGTTTTGGAACTTGTAGCTCAAGTCGATCTCAAAGGTCCACGTTAAAGCGTCAACCTCTTTCCACGACTTTGCGACACCCGGGATGAAATTGTAGTCGTTATCAATCTCAACCAGCTTGTCATAGATGTGATAGCAAACCGACATCGTTGTGTTTGTGTCCTCGGAAACCGGGTCGAGACTGTTCGGCATTCTGCCGAGCGCCGCGGTGATCTCAACCGGTCCGGTGGTTCCACCCGACGGTTTAGAGGTTCCGCCGGTGTCGCCCGAGGGTTTTGCTGTGCCGCATGCTGCCAGACCTAACACCATAACGAGCACCAGTAGGATCGCAAGTAGCTTTCTTTTCATTTTATATAGCCCTCCATCTAACTATGTTTTTTCACAAGTCTCGACATCTCGATACCCATTCGTATTATAAGGGGGATTTTGCGGCAGTGGAAAGTGACTGGGGTCACAACTTAACGCGTCTGCCGTTACAAATGTTTTTCCGAATTCTGTGGGAAATAAACAATTGGATGGAATAAATTAGTTCACCAACAGACGATTTGACTAATTTTTACAGAAAATAGGGGTTGCCACAATAGGGCTGGCTGATATAATTGCATCAAGAAAACAAACAACCGCCGCTTTGCGGCGGTATGGTGAATTAAATGAAGAAAAACATTGTATTTCTGCTCGTCATTTTTATAACGCTTGGCTTGATGACAGGTTGCGGTGCGGCCGGTTCCCAACCGGCCGGCATAACCCAGGATAAGGACGCGACGGCGACGAATACCCAGCCGTCATCCGGCGGTGAGGTTTATGAGTTGGTCGTCCAGAACCACGATCCGGCCGCCAGCATCTGCGGACAGTACGTGGAAGCGTGGGGGGAGACGGTCGAGGGTGCTTCCGGCGGGCGCATCAGGTTTACCTATCACCACGACGGGACCCTCGTCGGTGCGGACGATTCCGTTAATGCCGTCCTGAGCGGCAAGGCCGATATCTGCTGGAGCGCCGCGTCTATTTACTCCGGACAGTTCCCGATCTCCGAGTTTATCCAGCTCCCGCTGTCGGGCATCACCTGCGCGCGCATGGGCTGCGATGTGATGCAGGATATGTTCCGGGAGGTCCCGGCCTTTCAGGACGAGTATAAGGATTTCAAGGTCATCATGCTCGGCAGCTGTACGTATGCCCCCGTCAGCACAACCGCGGAAAAACTGACAACCATCGATGACATTCGAGGATTTCGCATCCGCGCCCCTGGCTCTACCTGCGCTCTGTGGTGCAGCTCCATCGGCATGAGCCCCATGACCGTTGCCACGCCCGAAACGAAGGATTTGCTCGATAAAGGCGTTATTGAAGGCTGCCTGAACGATTGGCATAACATTTCCGCTACAAGACTGTATGATAATTTCAAGTTCATCATGGACTTCCCGACGCCCGGCTCCCCGATCTTTTTGCTGATGAACAAGGAGTCATACGCATCGCTGCCAGCCGATCTGCAGGTAGTTATCGACCGGTATTCCGGCGAATACGCTTCAAATATGGCCGGGATCTACTGGGATTCCACCCGTACCTGGATTTATGACAACGCCGGGGCGTTCGGGGTAGAAATCTATGACCCGTCTGATGAACTATATGCGCACTTGACGAGTGACAAGGTCAAGGAGAACGTCCACAAGCAGTATGTCGAATACCTCAACGGCTTCGGTCTCGACGGCCAGGCGATATACAGCAAGTGCATGGAGATCGTCTCACGGTATACCGCGGCGTATGCCGATCCGTGGGCCGAGGGCGTCAGTATTGAGGATTTTAAAGAGTAAAAAGAAGCCGTCCGGACTTTGCCGGACGGCTTCTTAATTCAGGATTTTCAGTAAATAAACGGCCAGCGTCGCCCGGTCTCGGATGTCGGTTTTATCGTAGATTTTTGAGACATAGTTTTTGACAGTACCTTCCGTAAGGTACAGCTGTGACGCAATTTCGCTGTTTGTTAAGCCCTTTGCCAGCAGGTGGCATATCTCCAGTTCGCGCTCCGTCATAACCTGCAGAAACGAACTGTCGGCAGAGGATGGCGCTTCGGCCGGCCGCAGCTTTCCC
>CAZJCH010000212.1:0-2065 GCA_964544005.1 uncultured Papillibacter sp. | reverse complement strand
AGCGTGGACATGACCTTATTATCCAGTGTGCTTTGCCCTTCCATCACGCTGCGCACAGCCTTGACAATAGCCTCCCGGCCGGCATCCTTCAGGATATACCCGTCCGCGCCGTTCTGAATCGCCGTTATGATATTTTTCTCATCATAAAAGGTTGTCAGCACCAAAATCTTTATACGGCTGTACCGGGACCGCAGCTCCCGGATGAGCTCAAGCCCTCCCATTCCAAACATTCTGAGATCCACAAGGGCAATATCGGCGCTGTGGTTTTCAAGGAGCTTCAGCGCGGCAGCTCCGTCTGCCGCCGTGCCCACCACAGTAAAGTCGTCCTCCACAAAAAAGATAAGCTCCAAACTCTCCAGCAGCAGCGGCTCATCATCCACAAGGATAAGCCTGATCTCTTTCATGTCAGTCAACCTCCTCAATCGGCAGCCAGATAGTCACGGAGAACCCCGGCCCGCTCCGGCAGGTTAAATACCCGCCGTTTGCCTTCAGATACGATTCGATTTTTTTCAGTCCGAAGCCCTTGCCTTCGGAGGTCCCGGCCGGCGTCTGCCCGCCGCCGTTGTCCGTCGCCGTCATTTCGATGTAATCGCCGCCGAGGCTGATGTTCAGCGTCACATGACTTGCCTTCCCATGCTTCACGCTGTTCGTCAGGCATTCTTGGGCAGCGCCGTACAGGAAACGGGCGTGTTCAGCGCTGATACTCATGCCCAGCACTTCGGCGGGGATCTCACTTAGATTGTTGTGAATGCGCATGTTGGTGTCCATTTCAAATTGACGGAGGCAGATAGTCAGGGTTTTTCTGAGATCTCTGAGGGAAACCGAGGTGTCCCGGCTGTCCACGAGCCGGACGCTGTCCCGAATTACCTGAAGGCTTTCCCGCATACGTTCGCCGGCCGCCGTTACCTTTGAATCAGCCATTTCAGGGCTGACGCTGCGGATAGCCTCCGCCGCGTCAATAGCTATGATCGCCGCCGTGATCGTGTGCCCGACGCTGTTGTGGATATCGCGGCTGATCTTTTCCCGCTCCTCATACCGGGCGACCTTATCGGTCATGGAGTTCTTCAGCTCGAGAAGCTCGTTCTCCTGCGTCACGCGGTGAATATTCAGCATGAGTGCTGACGTTCGGTTGCTGAGTATCTGGAATACGACCGCAAAACAGAGGTAAATGAATATCCTCGGCATCGCCGCGAACTGAATAATGTTCCGGATGCCTTTAAAAGGCTCCAGAATCTGCGCGAACATGATGTAGTGGCTGAGGATATGCGAAAAAAAGATGGTGATCACCGATTCCGCGCAAATGATTATCATGACGCGCTTGTCATAATACAGCGCCGCGACTACCGTCGGGAAAAGCAAGATCAGCATCAGCTGGAAGGTAAACGCCGCGTAGCAAAGCCCCGACGCAATGACCGAGCATGTCAGAACGGCGTATTTGACCCAGGGCTTCTCAACGCGCAGCACGTCGACAAACAGCGTCGGCAGAAGCAGCGGGGCGAGGATCAGCGTCAGCATCCGGCCCAGCGTAAAGCCAGGAACATACATCACATAGTATTCGCACAGGATGCCGATAAGGATCATGATATACAGCTCGATGCGCGACACTCTGGACGCCAGCCGGTTAACGGCCGCTTCGTTCTTTTTCAGTAATTCCTTGTAAGCTTCCAAAATCACACCTCATCGTATATTATTACCTGCTTTGGATTAATCATATGTCTCCGACGCTGGGTGTCGCAGGTTCGACTCCTGTCTGGCGTATTTACAGAAACCACCACAGTCCTATTATGGATTGTGGTGGTTTCTGACATAATGGATGTTCTATTTTATACTTATTGGTGAGAAGTTCGCATTTGCTTTTTTACATTAGAAAGCTTCCATTTTCTGCATTCTATGCTAAAATGGACATAAATTAACGAATTTATATAAAGTAAAGGAGAAGAAGTAATGGAAATCAATGCTTTTTTAGAACACAAGACAGAAGATACACCCAATATTACATTGGTTAAGAATCATACCGCGATTTGTTTCTATTATCTGCAAATAGCTATGCAATATGGGTAAGCTA
>CAZJCH010000211.1:0-5080 GCA_964544005.1 uncultured Papillibacter sp. | reverse complement strand
AAGAGATCCGGGAAGGTCAATATCCCGCTTTTCTCCCTCGGCTCCATTCTTTATCCGGAGCAGGCCGAGGAGATCATCGCCTCCGGAAAGGCGGACGGCGTGTCCTTGTCACGGGCGCTGATCGCCGACCCGTTCTGGGCCAAGAAGGCCGCCGACGGCCGCGAGGACGAGATCACGCCCTGCCTGAGGTGCCTCAACTGCACCGACAGCGACAATTTGGACCGCCATTTTGTCTGCAGCGTCAACCCATATATCGGGCGCGAGGCGCGCATCGGCTTTGCCGACACAATGGGGAAAGCCAGCTTCCGGAAAAAGGTCCTGATCGCCGGCGGCGGCCCGGCCGGTATGCAGGCGGCAATAACGGCCGCTCAGCGCGGGCACGAGGTCATCCTCTGCGAGCGGAGCGACGCCCTGGGCGGGCTCCTGCGGTTTGCCGACACCGACAGCCTCAAGCACGACCTGCGGCGCTATAAAGAGTATCTTGTCCGCCGCGTCTATGATATGAACGTTAAAATCCTGCTCAATACCGAGGTGACGGACGAAATCGTCGAGCGGTTCAATCCCGACAGCATCATTGTCGCCACCGGCAGCAAGCCTGTCGTGCCGTGCATCAAGGGTATTGAAAACGCCTTCCACGCCACGGACATCTACTTCAAGCCCGAAAACATCAAGGGGGATAATATCGTCATCATCGGCGGCGGCCTCGTCGGCGTCGAGGCCGGGCTGCACCTGCGCAACCTGGGTAAAAACGTCACGGTTCTTGAAATGCTTGACGACTACGCTGCCGACGCGAAGTTCTGCTACAAGGCCGGCCTCGTCCGAACCGTTCTGGAGCTCGGCCTGAACGTTGTGACAGGAGCAAAGGTCAAGGAAGTTATCAATGGCGCTGTTACTTACGAGAAGGATGGTGTTGAATACAAAGCCGAAGGCGATACGATCCTTTACGCCGTGGGCATGAAGTCCTGCGACCGACCTTATTTCGACCTTTACGACAAGGCGCCGTTTGTTTATCAGGCCGGCGACTGTAAAAAGGTCGGCAAGATCGACGGCGCCGTCCACGCCGGCTTCTTCGCCGCGATGGACATCGGGATGATATAAAACAGCAATCGGGGACAGGTAAAACACTGAAATCTCCTTTATACTGGGGATGTTAGAACGATAGCCCGGAAGCCGCCGCGCCCCGGATCAGTCATTGATCAAGGGCGCGGCGGTTTAGTTTTCGGCGGTCAAAAACGTCATTCAGTCACGTTGTATCGGGCGACTCATAGAATATGGTATTGGGCTATGGATTATTTTTGGACGATATAATTTTTGGAGGATTCACGATGTTAACCCAGAGAGAATTTGTCACATTCTCTATTGACTTGAACCTGTTTTTCCTGCGCATTATGAAAGAACACACGCTGTTTATCGAGCTTGACCTGACGCCCAGGGACAAGGCTCTGGGCAGAGAGGCTACCGGCATGAGAGCCGGTTTTGACAAGCTGCTGTCGGAGACGATCGAGCTTGCACACGAGAATGTCAGCCAGAAAACACTGGACTCGAGGCAACTGGTATCCCAGTATACGCTGGAGGCGGAACGGCTGACGAGCTTTTACACAGGCGTCCCTATTGACATGAAGCTCACCGAGAGGGAGTTGAGACTGACGCCCACCGGCGCGGGCTTTTCCGGAGCCATGGTGGAGCGGGCTGAATCGCTCAACGTCCGCGCTTACCAGCTGACGTCGGCACTGGCCGATTTTAAAGCGAAATTATTAAGCGACGTATTGTCATGTAAAGCGTTTACCCACTCGTATCCGCTGCTGATCGACCATATCCTGCGTGAAGCCAGGTTCTTTATGCAGATGCTGGCGATGCTGATGCGGGGGAATACCATCCATGGACCGGAGGATCTCATCACGCAGGAGGTATTCTGGAACAGGATCATGGCCGAGCATTCAAAGTTCATCGCCGGGCTTTTGGACCCCACGGAGGAAGCGCTGATCGACAAAGCAAGGATGTTCGGTAAGGAATTTGACGTGCTGACGGCCCAATCCTTAGAGGCCCAGGAACAGGCACGGGATGTCAGTACAATCACCGCCGCAAGCCTGCAGCACACAAAGCAGCTGCGCGACTTCAAGGCGGCGGGCACGCAGGGGATTATCGGGTGCAAGGTGCGCTCTATTATCGTCCCGCTGCTGGCCGACCACACGCTGCGGGAGGCCAACCATTTCCTCTGCGTGATGGGGTCCTGCGGGGGCTGATAAGCCGGACATAGAAACCACCCCGGAAGCCGGTCCGATTGGAGGCTGGATTTCCAGGGTGGCTTAGTTATGTGCCCTGCGTGATCGCTTCGATAATATTGACCTCATTGCCTTCTGTATATTATCAACCCTTACAACGACGCGGGGCATGCGGATGGTTTCGTCCTTCTTCTGCAGCGCGCCATTAACGGCGCCTGGCGCTACTGAGAAGTGATTGCCGTCTGCCCTCGCCGTACCCGCCAAATAATAAGTCGGATACGCGTCATTGACCGTCCAGCCGAAGACCTACTCATAAAAGCGCTTTGCCCGCGCCATATCGGCGGCGGGGAGCTCGAAATGAATGACGGGGTCCATAAAACAGCCTCCTTTAAGTGATTCTGGCGCTGACTATTGGAGTCCATATTTCGGCGAAACAGTCGCCGTCTATTTTATATGCCGTATTGAATACCGCCCAAGTTGCCTCCGGGACATCGGTAACATCGAAGCCTTCTGGGGCACCGCTTTCGGGGCAGTCGGAAAGATCATGAAGCGCAGCTTTAATATGTGCCGGGAAATGTCAAAAGCGTTAATAATCCTGTTTCAGTGCGCAGCCGATGAACGCTTTCATATGGTCAGTCAGGTATTTGTTTTTGTGATGCGCGAGTATAAATTTCCTGGCCAGGCTGATGCCGTCGAGCCTTTTCATGCAGAGTTCACCGGCCTTTGCTTCCCTGGCGACGGTTCTCTTTGATATGACGGTGACGCCCAACCCGGCGGCGACGGCGGCCTTGATCGTATCCGAATTGTTGCATGTCCAAGAGGCTTTCCATGCAAGTCCGCGCGTGGTCATCATATCTTCGAATAATTTCCTTGTGCCGCTGCCTTTTTCGCGGATGATGAAGCTCTCCTTTTCAAGCTCCTGGGGCTGGATCACGCGCATGCCGGCAAACCTGTGGCTATTCCCGCAGACGAGCACGAGCTCGTCGTCCATGAACGGCACGCTGAGAATATCCGAAGACGAAATTTCGCCCTCAACGATGAGGGGGGCGCATCCGTGAAAAAAGTAATAGACAAGCTGCCTGGTACAATGCTGGCAGCCGTTATCGCCGTTCCGGCATTTTTTTAGGCAAAAGGTTCTCCATCGTCGGGGGACCCGTTCTGGGCATCCTTTTCTGCATGATCCTCGCTTTTTGGAGACGTCCCTCCAGATTTGACGAAGGGATCAAATTCACGTCAAAAAAACTTTTGCAGTATTCGATCATCCTTCTGGGCTTTGACATGAACCTTTACAGCGTATTCAGGGTAGGCGGACAGACGCTTTTGCTCATGTGCTTCACACTGATGGCAGCATTCCTGACTGCTTTCATTGCTGGGAAGCTGCTGAAGCTTGACGGCAAGGTCGCAACGCTGATCGGTGTCGGCACGTCGATCTGCGGCGGCTCCGCCATCGCAGAAACGGCTTCCGTCATCCGTGCTGACGACGAGGAAGTGGCTCATTCCATATCGACGGTTTTTCTCTTCAACGTCATTGCGGCGTTCCTGTTTCCTTTCCTCGGGCATATACTTGGCATGAGCGACTACAGCTTTGGCTTGTGGGCCGGAACGGCTGTGAACGATACGTCTTCCGTCGTTGCCGCGGGTTACGCGTTCAGCAATTCAGCGGGAAACCTCGCCGTCATCGTCAAGCTGACAAGGACCTTGACGATCATCCCCGTGACGCTGGCGCTGGCGTTTTACACATCGCGGAAAACGGCCTGGGGAGAAACACGGAGCGTGTATCATCTCGGGAAGATAATACCCTGGTTTGTGCTCGGCTTCGTCGCGGCGTCCGTTATCAGCACCTTTTTACCGATGCCGCGGGAGGCCTGCGGCTTTCTCGCGCAGGCGGGCAAATTTGTGATCGTCATGGCGATGGCGGCCATCGGCCTGAACACCAATGTCGTGAAGCTCGTAAAAGCGGCGGTAAGCCGATCCTCCTGGGCTTTATCTGCTGGGTTGTCCTGTCCCTGACCTCGCTTGGCGTTCAGTGCCTGATATTAGGGATATAATTAGTATAAGCGATAGTTTGTAGAATCATGTCTGTGAAAAACCAATGGGCGGCCTTTTCAGGCCGCCCATTGGTTTTATATCCTGTTTTCGTTTCTCGATATAATATCGTTCTGCAGATCCCTGCCGAGTTCGACGAAGTAGGCGGAGTAGCCGGCGATGCGAACGACCAGGTCCCGGTATTCGGTGGGGGCTTTTTGGGCGGCGCGGAGGGTTTCGGTGTCGACGACGTTGTACTGGACTTCCATGCCGCCGCTTTCAAAATACGCTTTTGTCATATCGCGGAGCTTCGCGACACCATCCTCGCGGGAGAGAACCGACGGGTGCATCCTGAGGTTCAAGGCGATGCCGCCGGAGAAATGGTGGTGGTCGAAGCAGCAGGAGGAGACGAAGACCGCGGTGGGGCCGCCCGTGTCGCGGGATTGGGCGGGGGACATGGCATCGGCCAGGGGCTCGCCTGTTTTCCGGCCGTCAGGGGTGGCGAATGTCGTCCAGCCCTGGGCGATATGGTCGGAAGCGCCGTAGAGGCCGGAACCGTATTTCTTGGCTCGGACGCTGTAGCACTCGCCGCAGATGTCGTAATAGAGGTCGACGCACCATTTGAGCTCCTCGTCCACGTAGGGGTCGGCATTGCCGTAATGGGGCACCTCGCTCAGAATTTGCTGACGGAGGGGCTCATGGCCCTCCCAGTTGGCCATCCAGGCGTCATAGAGCTCGCGGGTGGTGCATTTCTTCTTATCAAAGCACATGTATTTGATGGTGGACAGGGAGTCGCCGAGGGTGGCAAGGCCGGTGGCCGTGCCGCCGTAGCC
>CAZJCH010000210.1:2882-5086 GCA_964544005.1 uncultured Papillibacter sp. | reverse complement strand
ATGACGAAAGCACTAAGGCCGACGCGGCATACGGCGGGGCGTATTCCATGAGCGTCACACTGTCAAGAGACGGGGATAGGCTGTACGCAGACGTCAGCTCAACATATGATAATTATCACCTCGAATGGTGGAAAAGCGATGATGGGGTTAACTATAGACAGACCAGTCAAACAAGATCATGGTATGATATGAGCGATAACGCCTATTATTACTGCCGACTGAGCGCAACATACGGCACAAAGACGTATTATGCCTACAGCGAGGTGATGCACCGTTCGGGCAATTGGAAGAACAGGACATATACCGAAACAGGCACGCCGATTTCGGTGACCTTCCCATTACTCAGCATTGCGGTTACACCCACATCGGGTTCGGTGGGGCAACTGACAGCCACATATTCCGGTGCCGGCGGCAACCAAGTGACCTACCAATGGTATAAGGACAACAACAGCATCGACGGCGAAACCAGCAGTAGATATACCCCCGCGGGCAACGGCGCTTACTACTGCACAGCGTCAATCACAGTTTCCGGCCAAACCTATACCGCAAAGAGCAACACGGTGACCGCCAGCGTCGGCAGCTACCTGACAAACGACGACAGTACGCTGCGTACTGATAGCTATTATACATATGTCAATTTCGACGTGGTGCTTGCCGCGCCGTCAATAAGCGGCAGCACCGTCACCTTGTCGGCGTCCGCCAAACGGTCGGATACGTCCGAGGCGCTGTCGGGCGGTACCTACTCCTGGTACAAATCCGGCACCGGAAGCCCGGTTGGCAGCGGCGCCACGTACACCTTCACAGCGCCTGCCGGCACGGCCGAATATTACTGCAGATATTCCCCCGGCGGTTACAGCAACACAGCGGGACAGAGCAAATCCGTCCAGGTGAGCAGCACCGGCGTTACCGCAGAGGTTGGCACGACCGGGAAAGCGGACGGCACACTCTATAAGGAGGTTTATACCTCCGCGGGCAATATCAATACCGCGCGGGTGGACAGCACGTCCTACGTCTATAGTGCCATCAGCAGCATCAAGGGACGGGCCAACGTCATGTCTGTCTCTGAGATCGACGCGCCAACGCTGCTCAATTACATCAAACTGTCAAAACCCAAAATTGTCTTCAGCAATGAAGCCGACCCCTTGAAGTATCCAACGGTATATTCTAATACGGACGGAACGATGACGGCAATGGCGGCCATCGACGGCGTGTACTACCTGAATTACCAGTTTACGATCAGCAACCCGACAGACCCGACGCCGGCCACCACGACCTACGACTGCAGGCTGTATATCGACCTGAACGCGGACGGGAAGTATGGCGAGACCGAGAGGCTGGACGATATCAACGTGCAGACGGGGGGGCATATGGTCTTCCCGAAGCTCAGCGGCGAGGGAGAGGAATACTACGAGCTTCACGCCGGCGTGACCTACGAGGTGACAAGGCAGATACCGACCCAATACGCCGGCATCATCCCATGGCAGCTGGAGGTTGTCAAAAACGGCGCGGAGCGGATCCACACCTCGGCTCATAACTATACGCGCATCGCCCCGGACGGGAAGCAGGAGATCAAAATCCTGCAGATCGCGTCGAATAGCGATGGCAATCTGAACTTGCAGACGCAACAGGTGAGTTATAGTACAGGTTCAAATCAGCAGCTCATCGGAAAGGATGGCAGGTATTACGCGGGGATCTATGGAAAGCTTCTGGCGGATGTCGCGGACTTCAACGTTGTTATCACGACAGAAAAGGCGTCCACCATTGATGACAAGGGAACGAGCAGCGATCAAATCCTCAGCTATCTCAGCAGCTTCGACATGCTGATTATCGGCTTTGACGATATGTATGCTGAAATCGAACAGAACACAGCGTTGGCGATTACAAGCTATATCGACAGCGGCAGGAGCGTCCTGTTCACGCACGACACAACGTCTCTTGTCAACACAGCAGTAAAAACGGCGTATACGGATAGTGGCCTGACAACAATCAATTTCGGCGACCCGGCGTACTGGGGCTATTACTACAACACAATCATAAGGGACAAGGTTGGCCTTGACCGATTCGGCATTACGTCAGACTCGCTGATTGGAGGGTTGACCGCGGAAAGCATTCTGGAGAAGGAAAACGACGGTACGGACCTGACCACAGCGGAGATCGCAGGTATTCTGGCCTCCGGTCACAGCGTGGCTTACGATGCGAACACC
>CAZJCH010000210.1:0-2872 GCA_964544005.1 uncultured Papillibacter sp. | reverse complement strand
TCTTCGGTATGATAGTGCCAGTCAGTTCAACCAGACCAACAATGTCACGCAAAGCAGTAAACGGACGACAGAATATGTTTCGCAGATCAACGAAGGCCAGATAACGACGTATCCCTACAATATTAATACAGCAGACTTTGGCGGTTCTGCCGGCGCCTCCAACTATATGAGCGTTCTGGAAACCCACGAACAGTATTACCAGCTCAACATGAATTCTGATGATATCGTGGTCTGGTATTGCCTCTCTTCCGGCGGAAACTCAGGTTACTATTACAACGATGTACCTAATGATGTTGTCAACGCCTACTATATCTTCAACAGAGGCAACGTCACGTACTCGGGCGTGGGACACACCTCCGCCAACAGCCATTACACCAGCAGCACAAACGGCGGCATTACACAAGAAGCCATCAGCGAGGCCAAACTCTTTGTCAACACAATGATCGCCGCGTATCAGTCCGGGCCTCAGGATCCCGACGTCAAGATTGTGGATTCGGTCACAGGCGAAGACGCTGAGATACGGTATTTCTCAGCCGACTACGCGGCAAATTCTATCGTCGAGGAGAATCTCGGATCGAATATCAGCGAACGCGCGCTGTATTTCAGAATCGAAGACACCAACCTGGACGCCGGTAAGTCTATTACGGTCACCTTTGCGTACGACGCCATAGGTGACAACAAGGGTGAGCAAATGCTGACCCCGCTCCGCATCAATGCGACTGATGCGAATTGCATATATAAAGCCAACGGCGCACCCGCGCCGGAAATCCAGGGTGGAAAGGTCTACATTATCTATCTGCCGGACGAGGTTCTCGAAGCTTTGGGACAGGTTGACGTCAGCATGGTGACGGTCAAGGTTAATGTGGCAACGACGATCGACTCGGTGACGATATATGGCGACGGGGATACCATAGAGCTGCGCAAAATCGAATTATACGATCTCAGATAGACACAAATTGCAATAAAAGCCGCCGGTTTTGGATTAAAACCGGCGGCTTGAGCTTTGGGCTTATTATGTCATGTAATGTAGAAAGAAGAGATAGCTCAGTGCAGATCAGCCGCTTGTTTGAAATTGTCTACCTCATACTGGAAAAGGGCAGGGTGTCCGCGCGCGAACTGGCCGAGCGCTTTGAAGTCACGACGCGTACGATTTACCGCGACGTGGAAAGCCTGTCAGCGGCAGGCATACCTGTCTATATGACAAAGGGAAGGAACGGAGGCTTAAGCCTTCTGCCTGAGTTTGTGCTCGATAAAACGGTCCTGACCCAGCGCGAAAAGGACGAGATTCTCTCGGCGCTGGCCGGTCTCTCCGCCACGGGCCGCCACGAGGCCGACGGGGCGCTTAACAAGCTGGCGTCGCTGTTCGGTGATTCCGGGTACAATTGGATCGAGGCGGATTTTTCCGGTTGGGGTTGGACACAGGGCCTCAAGGACAGCTTTTCACTTCTGAAGGAGGCCATCCTGGCGCGCCGCGTCCTGACCTTTGACTATTTTGGCAGCAAGGGTGAAAAGACGAGCCGTATCGTCGAGCCTCTGAAGCTCGTTTTCCGCGGGCAAAGCTGGTATTTATACGCCTATTGCCAAACGCGCGGCAGCGACAGGTACTTCAAGCTCTCGCGCATGGATAAAATCATCCTCCGGGACGAGAGCTTTTTGAGGAAAACCCCGGAGCGGGTTATTACGAATGAGCAGAGCAAGCCGGATTATGAAATGATCACCGTTCGATTCAAAGCTTTCGCACCGATTCACTTTCGCATCTACGACGAATACCCGCACCGCTGCATACAGGAGGCGGACGACGGCTGCCTCGTCGTCGAGACCTCCATGCCAAAGGGAGAATGGCTGAACAGTTATTTCCTGTCCTACGGCGAAAATATCGAGGTCCTTGAACCCGCCGAGCTGAGAAATAACCTCATTTGTGTCATTAACGCGATGCGGGCGCTGTACACAGACTAGTGTATGACACAGTGATATCATCGCCACACGCTGTGCTCCAAGGAGCGCGGCGTTTTCACTTTGCGCGGGATATCATGAACGAAAATGCATGAAAGCTGCGAATCGATATTTGACATTAATCCTGCGCAGACTTATCATGAAGGTAAGGAAATAAAACGTATTCGGAGTATATGCGTATGAGAGATAAAAAAACGATCGCCATAGTCATTGCCGTCGGTTTGGGGACGTTTATGTCGGCGCTGGATTCCAGCGTCATTAACCTCGCAATGCCAATCATTCAGAAGGACTTCAGCGTCTCAATGTCGGACCTGGAGTGGATCGTGACGGCGTATCTTCTCGTTGTGAGCAGTCTGCTTCTGACATACGGGCGCATGAGCGACCTGTACGGGCAGAAAAGGATTTATCTGACGGGCTTTTTCATTTTTATCGCCGGCTCGGCGCTGTGCGGGCTCTCTTCAAGCATCGTGATGCTTGTCGCCATGCGCGTTGTTCAGGCGCTGGGTGCGGGCATGCTGTTCTCAACTGGGCCGGCGATTATTACAAACGCCGTCCCACCCGAAAACAGGGGCAAGGCGCTGAGCGCCGTGGCTGTTTCTGTCGCCCTCGGCCTGACGTCCGGGCCGCTGATCGGCGGCCTCCTTGCAACGCACGTCGGCTGGCCCAGCATCTTCTATATCAATGTTCCCGTCGGCGCCGTCGGTATCTTTATGGTCATGAAATTCGTGCCCGATTTTAAACAGAAAAGCGAAAAAATCCCCTTTGATATCCTGGGCAGCGTCCTTGTCTTTGCCGCGCTGCTCCTCATACTGCTGCCCCTGAATATCGCCCGCGACGCGAAGCTGCCCGCCCTCGTGGTCGCGTTGATGCTGGCTGCGGGCGCGCTCTTGATCGCCTTCTTTATTGTCTACGAGCTTAG
>CAZJCH010000209.1:4613-5090 GCA_964544005.1 uncultured Papillibacter sp. | reverse complement strand
TGCCCAGCGAGTCCGGATATGTAATCAGAAAAATTCTGTTTTCAGGCTTTGCCATCGTCAATTCTCCATTGTATTAAATCAGATCCATTTATTCAGCACAGCGGCCAGCTCTTTTCCCATACGCTCATGTGTTTTTGCCGACGGATGGTCCAATGCACCGATCCCCTCTTCCCAAAGGAAGATGCCCCCGAATTTGTAGCAGAATATCCGTGTATCGCCGGTCTCCGCTTGGTACACATCCGCAGCCCGGAGGATATTATCGTAGAGATAGTAATCCATTGAGCCCAGCGTGCAGGCGATCATCGGCTCGGGACCGTTGAGTCGGCGCAACATATTCAGGAATTCCTTATAGCGCCTCTCAAAATGCCGCTCCTCTTCCGGGTCGTTCCCTGAGGCCTTGCAGCGGAACGCGTCGTTCGTCCCCAGGTTCACAACAATCGCATCGGGTTGAAACTTCTTGAAATCCCATTCTTCAAA
>CAZJCH010000209.1:0-4569 GCA_964544005.1 uncultured Papillibacter sp. | reverse complement strand
CATCGCGTGCCTCGGCGGCCGAAAATCCGAAAAATCAGGCAGTTTGATCGTAAAGTTCTCGTTATAGGAATTGCACAGCGGGATGCCGGATATACAGATGCTGTGATATTCGGCGTCCAGGAACTCGGCCGCGACAGCGCCGTAAGCCCGAAAGCCGTTTTCAAGCGCTGTCTTAAACATACCCGTCTCATCGGTTTCGTTGCCGAAACCACAGGTGATGGAATCCCCGATGAATTCCAGGCGCGGGCGCCTCGAACAAGCTTTCGGGGGCAGCAGGTCTCCCTCAACCCCAAGACTGCGGATACACACGCGCCCTTTTGTGTTCTCCGAACGTTTGACGACCCTGAGCGTATGTGTTTCAGGCGTCGGGCTTTCAAAAAGAGTATAAGAGCGCGCGCCGGCATGCACATCAAAAATCTGCGCCGGCATGCGCGAGCCGTCCAGGAAAACAGCCAGCCACGGAACGTTTGTTCCCTCGGTCGGAAAATAATCGGCTCGGCCGTCAAGCACCGCTTCGACCTTGGTTCCCCGGAAGGTCAGCTCGAATCCGGCGCCGGTCCAGTTGAAAAATACGGCATTTTCATTCCTGTCGAAGAGTGTTCTGCCAAAAAGGCTTATATTATCTCCAAAAACGTCCGCACGCAGCTCCATCGTCATCTTCCGTCCATATTTAGTGATTGGGTCAGCACCGTTACAGTATCATATATGGAATGATAAGGGATAAACGCGGCAATGTCAACCGGTTGTCATTTTTATATTTCAAATCTAGTATTTACATAAAAATAACACCAGCGATCTTGTGAAAATCGCCGGCGTTTGAACGTTGATCGTGATAAAATATCGGTTTGGCTATACGGCGGGAATTATGTGCTCTCCCGCTGGATCAGACGGACCGGGAAGGTCGTGGCAATCGGCATTGCTCTGTCCTTATAACCAACGATACTCTCGACAGCATAACGACACATATCGTCGATCGGCTGCCGGATCGTCGTGATGGAAGGCGTAATGAGGCTGGCTAGGTCAATATCGTCATAACCGATAACCTTCAGCTTCCCCGGGACCTCTATCCCGTTTTGACCGCAGTACCTGATAATCTCGGCGGCTATGATGTCATTGGAGGTAAATACGCCGTCGACATCGCCGTGCTCTTCGAAAAACGCGGCGATGACATCCTCATATTTCATTGATACGAACCTGTCCTCCGACAGCTCCAATACGATCGGACGCATGGCGTGCTCCCTCAGCACGCTTTCAAAGCCCTGCAGACGTTTATTGGCATCCATTCCGACAAGGCTCGGGCTGCCGCTGAAATACGCGGGTTTTCTGCATCTCTTGTCGATGAGATGTCTGGCCGCCAGGCAGCCTCCTGTGAAGTTGTCGGAACATACGGAGGGAATCGTCGGAGATATCATCCGGTCGACGGAGATGATCGGCGCGTCCATTTGAACGCTTTCTCCAATGTCCTGCGTCCGGCTGGCGATGATGACGCCGGCAACCTTGTTGGCCTTGAGCATGCCAAAATACTCAATTTCCTTTTCACGCTCGTGGTTTGACGCGCATAGCAACAGCTTGTACCCATTTATAGCCGTATAGTGCTCGATGCTGTCAATAATCTTGCAGAAGAAGTAATTGCGGGCGGACGGAACAATCAGGCCGATCATATTGCTTGTTCGCTTGGACAGGGATTGGGCAATCTCATTCGGCATGTAATTCAGCTCCTTCATTGCGCGCCGAATTCTGTCGCTCGTCTTCTTACTGACCATTTCAGGCTTATTCAGCATCCTTGATACCGTGGTGATCGTCACGCCCGCTCTGTCGGCAACTTCCTTGAGTGTAGACATACTCCCAGATCTCCTAACCGTTGATTCTATTCAGACAGTACCACGCGAGATTTACCTTGTCAAACGCTTGACATCAGTTTGGAAATAGATCAAAATATACAGTACAGATTCAATACCGTTCAAATGTGAAAGACGTTACCGAAGGGTAATATCAAGATTATACCTTATTCCCTGCTCATAGAAAACGATTATTTATATTTTTCGACAATAACTGAGAGGAGCAAGGCTATGAAGCACAGTTTTAACGAGGCTTATGTCGTTGTAAAAGAGGGGATCCTGCGCGGAACCGTTGAGAACAGCCAGAAGGTGTTCCGGGGCATCCCTTATGCCGCGCCGCCGATCGGCGACCGGCGCTGGAAAGCGCCTGCTCCCCCGGCAAAATGGTTTGGCACCCGCGTCGTCGACAGGCTTGTTTCCGGCGCTCTGCAGGCAGACGGACGGGAACACTTCCCCTATGAGGATTTCGAGTTGTCCGCAAAAATGGATTCGGAGGACTGCCTTTACCTGAATATCTGGACCCCGGCGCAATCGCAGGCGGAAAAGCTTCCTGTCTTCATATGGATACACGGCGGCGGAATGATCGCCGGGACAGGCATGGCCCCCCTGTTTGAAGGGGAAAAGCTCGCCGAAAAGGGCATCATTGTTGTGACGATCAATTACCGGCTGGGCCTTTTCGGCTTCTTTTGCCACCCGGAGCTCTCAGCCGAGTCACCCAGCGGAACCAGTGGTAATTACGCGCTTCTCGATATGCGGCAGGCTGTCATCTGGCTTCGTGAAAATGTTGCTGTCTTCGGAGGTGACCCGGAGAAAATCACGGTGGGCGGCCAATCCGGCGGTTCGGTGGGCGCCTCCTGCCTGCTGATGTCGCCGCTGATGAAGGGACTCTGCCGGGGTATCGTCATGGAAAGCGGCTGCCCGCTAATGGGCGGCATGATGGAGCCGAAAGCACTCAACGAGATGGAGCGGGAGGGTATCTATTTCGCGGAAAACCTGGGCTGCAAAAATATCGCAGAGCTGCGCGCACTCGACGGCTGCGATCTCATCAACGCCACGCTTGAAAAAGGATACACCCCCAACTTCTGTGTAGACGGCTATTTCCTGCCCGATACACCCTGGAATCTTATCACCCATGGAGAATTCAACGATATGAATGTCCTCGTCGGCGCCACCAGCGAGGAGTTCGGCTCCTTCGGACCAATGGTGGGTAATATAACGATCCAGCCGGAGCAATTTGAGCTTTATGTAAAAAACGTCTATCCCAAAGAAATCGTAAAGGCCATCCTCGCTCACTACGCGCACGCAGAATCCAGGCAATCTCTTCTCGCCGTTTTGAGACTCCTCGGCGACCTGCATTTTCTATCTTCTGCAAGGCTTGGCGAAGCATGCGCCAAATATGGAATAAACTGCTATCTGTATTACAAGACCCGTCCGGATCCCGGTCAACGCGGGGAGCGGGTCGGCTCAACCCATTCCTCCGAGCTGCCATATCTGTTCGGGAGAACCGACCAGTGCATCATTAATCCCGAGGGCATGGACGAAGCTGAAAAGGCGTTCGGTGATCAGCTCATGAACTACTGGGTGAACTTTGCCGCCAAAGGCAGTCCGAACGGCAGCAACGTCGCCGTATCGTGGCCCAAAAGTGAAAAGCTGTTTGAGTATCTGGAGCTGGGGAAAGAGATACATATCCCATCGGAGTCCGAAAAGAGCATGCTCGTCCTGTTGAACAACATGCTGCTCGCCGCCAATCAAACAAGCACCAGGCAATACATGGATACCTCGACGCTCGGCGTTCCTGATTTGTTCAGACCGATGTAACCGTCACTCGGACCCGAAATCGAAACCTTGTCATTCAAAAGACGGCGGCGCTGTCGAAGAATCTGACTCTCGCAGCGGATTTATGATTTCTCTTTTCGCTCGGAATCATTACGTATTCGCACACCACGGTGAACGAAAACTTATCCCACGATATAACAGGCTTGCTGAGACGTAAATCAACAGGAGCCTAATGGATTTGTCATCCTGAGGAGCAACGCGACGAAGGATCTCCAGTTAATCTGAAGTCAGCGCAACACAATGAGGTTACCTGAAGATTCTTCGCTGACGCTCAGAATGACAAATCTATGAGGTGTTGCGAGTTACTAGCGATGTTTTCATAAAAATGACACGCCGGGGACTTTACCTACAGTCAGAACGGGACAACTGGAAAGGCTGTCCCGTTCTGACTGTAGGTCTGTTTTATGCGCGAGATGCAGTTACCGCTTCCGGGACCGGAGCTCCGAAGCTTCCTGTTCCCAGGGTCGAGATGGTGCACTGCGTCCCCAGGAAATGAAATGACAGCCGCTGAATAAAACAGCCCTCAATCATGCGGATCGTCAGAAGCAGCGTATCCGGCGCTGTCCATGCGGCGCTAACGAGGGCCTGTGCGCTCTCAAGCATGTTGTGCCGCCGTGTGCCGTCGGTGGCGGCGTCCAAAATCAGCTGCTCCGCGCCGAGGCGGAAGGTGAAGGCGCAGGCATCCTCGCTAAAATGCAATCCGAAGCCCGTCACAGCCGCCGGCAGCTCCGCACCGGTCATGAATTGGCGCATCCTGTCCCCCAGTACCAGCGACCCGGCGGAGACACGCCACTGTGTCCCATCAACAAGCTCTGCCGTTGGGCTGAAGGGAGCATACGGCTCGTTTGGCAGCGCCAGCCGCTGCATCCGGGCCGCCAGAGCCGCAGCCTGTTTT
>CAZJCH010000208.1:0-5144 GCA_964544005.1 uncultured Papillibacter sp. | reverse complement strand
GCGGCGCCGCTTTAATTATCATATTGTTATAATAAATCATTAAATATAGCTAGAAAAATGCCGCTTTTTATGTTATAACTTTTTTTATGTGCGAAGGATCAACTTGTGCGGAAATCCGCATAAGCCGTATTTTTACGTATTCATCGGTATTATTTTCGATTTACTATAATTTAGGGGGGAATGGAATTGGAGGATTATACCAAGTATAAGCTGAAAAGAAAAGAAGAACTGGCCCCGTTCCTTGAGGATAAGGACAAACTGTTTGTCGTCGCCTGCAACAAATGCTTCAAGGAATTCGAGATTTGTGACGAACCGGAGCTCAGCCAGTTTGAGCAGATTGCCGCCGAACAGGGCAAAACGCTCGTCGGCTCTGTAAGGGTCGATTTCCTCTGCAACAAGACAACGACGGCCAAGCAGCTCCAGTCCGTACTGCCGGCAGAAGCTGATAACGTATTCGTCATTTCCTGCGGTTTGGGCATTCAAACGGTGGCGGATCTTCTTGAGAAGCCGGTTTACGCCGCGGCCGATTCGATTTCCTACAGGGGCAATCACGGCATGGCGCTCACAGAGACGAAGTGCGACGCCTGCGGTCAGTGTTACTTAAACCTCACCGGCGGCATCTGTCCCATCGTCGACTGCGCCAAAAGCCTCACGAACGGCCAATGCGGCGGTGCGAAAAACGGCAAATGCGAGGTCGATAAAACAAAGGACTGCGCCTGGGAGAAAATTTATCACAGGATGGAAAAGCTGGGGCGGCTTGAGGATTTATTGAACCAGCCGGTGCAGCTCCGCGATTATTCGAAAGTCAATTACAAGAAGATCAGCGAATATGTCAAATCCGTCCGCGAAAACCGGTTTGAGGGCTACTACGGCGGGATTCATCCCTCCGAGCGCAAGGAGTTCACCGAGCATATGCCTTTGGTGAAGTTCCCGGAGCCGAAGACTGTCGTTATTCCGTTGTCACAGCACGCGGGTGCGCCGGCGGAACCGATTGTAGAAGCCGGTCAGCACGTTGACCTCGGACAGAAAATCGCCGAAGCGAAGGGCTTTATCTCGAGCCCCATACATACAAGCGTCAGCGGCACCGTAACGGCCGTGGAGCCGCGGCTCCATCCGATCACAGGAGCGCAGGTCATGTCCGTCGTCATCGAGTCCGACGGTAAAAACACGCTCCACGAATCCGTAAAGCCTGCAGGAGATTTGGAAAGCCTGACGATTGACGATATAGTCAATCTTGTCCGTGAAAAAGGTATTGTCGGCATGGGCGGCGCCGGCTTCCCGACAGCCGTGAAGATCAAACCGCCGAAGCCCGTAGACACCGTGCTGCTCAACGGCTGCGAATGCGAGCCGCTTTTGACAGCCGACCACAGGGTCATGGTGGAATATGCCGATGACATCATATTCGGCTTGAAGGCAATACTCAAAGCCTCCGGCGCTGAAAAGGGCATTATCGCCATTGAAGACAACAAGCACGACGCCATCGAGATCATGCGGGCCAGGACCGCGGATATTCCGAATATCGAGGTCGTCGTCGCGAAGACAAAATACCCGCAGGGCGCTGAAAAGATGCTCATCAAGCGCGTTCTGGGACGACAGGTGCCGTCCGGCGGCCTGCCCGCAGACGTGGGCGCTGTCGTTTCGAACATCTCTACCGTCAAGGCCATCTCCGACGCCATTCAAAAGGGCCTGCCGCTAGTTGAGCGCGTTGTGACGGTAACCGGCGAAAGAATGAAGAAGCCGGGCAACTATATCATTAAAATCGGCACCTCGGTGAAAGAGATCATCGACTATTGCGGTGGCGTGATAAGTGACCCGGTCACTGGCGACGATGTTACGATTAAAATGGGCGGGCCCCAGATGGGCTTCGAGCTGTGCGATCTGAACGTGCCTGTCATCAAGGGTACCAACGGCCTCATCGCCGTTGAGACGATTGTCACAGAACCGGCCAACTGTATCAGATGCGGCCGCTGCGTCGACGTCTGCCCAATGGAGCTCAAGCCGCTGTACTATACGAAATACGCCGGAACAGGGGACTGGCAGGGCTTCAAAGACAAAAACGTCATGGACTGCATCGAATGCAAATGCTGCGAAACCATCTGCTCGTCAAAGATTCCGATCGTCCGCATGATCAAAATCGGCAAACAAGCCATAAGGGAGGGTAAATAAAATGCTCATTACCCAACTGAAATCAAAAGAGACGATTGAGTCTCTCGCAAAAGGGAAGACTGTTATCATCAACTGCCACGGCTGCAAGGAAGTCTATTTTCCCGAGCACGAGGCCATCGAGCTGCAGAAGGAACTGTCGGCGGGCGGGAATGTGACGGCAATCATAACGACCGATTACATATGCAACCCCGATCATCAGTGCCTGCAGCTGAAAAAGTATATGGACAAGATCAGCGACGCCGATACGGTGCTTGTCTTCTCCTGCGGTGTCGGTATCCAGGCTGTTGCCGCGTATCTTGAGGATAAGAGAGTATACGCCTGTTGCGATACAATTCCGCTACCGGGCTTCCAGGGTGTGACACCGCTGGAATTCGACTGCGGCCGCTGCGGCGAATGCTATTTGAACTACACCGGAGGCATCTGTCCGATTACAGCCTGCTCGAAGAGCCTCGTCAACGGACAGTGCGGCGGGAGCAAAAACGGCAAATGCGAAGTCGACAAGGACATGGACTGCGGCTGGGAACGGATCTACCGGAAGCTTGAAAAGCTTGATAAGCTCGACGCGCTGAAGCATCCCGTTAAGGTACGCAACTACAACCATCCCGACATGGTTTCCGAAGACAATTAAGAGAAGGAGCGAATAAAAAATGAGACTGACAGAATTATTTCAGCGTGGCGAGTTTGTAGTCACGGCGGAAGTAGGCCCCCCGAAAGGATTTCATATTGACCATTTGCTCCACGAGGTGGATACATACCTGAAGGGCCGTGTCCACGCCGTCAACGTCACGGACAACCAGTCCTCCGTCATGCGCCTGGGCTCCCTGGCGACCTGCATCGCCCTCAAGAACAGGGGCCTCAACCCGATCTTCCAGATGACCTGCCGCGACAGGAACCGCATCGCGCTCCAGTCCGACATTCTCAGCGCCGCGCTGTTCGGCATCGACAACCTCCTGTGCCTCACCGGCGACCACACCACCCTGGGCGACAACCCGCAGTCCAAGCCTGTTTTCGACCTGGACTCCGTTTCGCTCCTGCACATGGTGGGTAAGCTTGAAGCCGGCGAGGACATGGCCGGCAACGCCCTGGACGGCGAACCGCCCAAATTTTCCAAGGGCGCCGTCGTTTCACCCTGCAGCGACTCCGTCGACGTCCAGCTGGCGAAGATGGAAGCGAAAGTTAAGGCCGGGGCAGAATACTTCCAGACACAAGCTGTTTATGAGCCCGAAAAGTTTATTAAATTCATGGAAAAGGCCAAGCAGTTCGGCGTACCGGTCCAGCTCGGCATCGTCATCCCTAAAAATGCGGGCATGGCCAAGTACATGAACGCCAATGTCGCCGGCATCAGCGTCCCGGATTCCATGATCGCCGAGCTGCAGGCCGACAAGGAAAAGACAAAGGCCGGCATCACCGGAGTCGAGATCTCCGCGCGCATCATCAGGGAGTGCAAGGACTACTGCCAGGGCGTCCACATCATGGCCCTCGGCTGGGAATCCAAGGTTCCCGATATTCTCGCGCAGGCCGGCATGTAAGCCGTTATATATTGTCCCCAGGGCGGGGGCTTGCTCCTGCCGAAACGCAGAAAACAGGGTGTTGCATCAAAAGTGCAGCACCCTGTTATTATCTGTTGAATATGTAGGGCAAGAGCTCTGCTCTTGCCTATCCCGTCTCCGCGGCAAGAACGCGATGTACGCGCTCCTGAAGGATGGCGGCCGGAAGCTCTGCAGCGATTTCCACCCGCTGAACAGGGTCATCAACGTGCTCGGGCTGTGGGGCCGCGAAGAGCATCCAACAGAAATATCACTCTCATAGCCGAAAAACATGGCAAACGAGTTACTGATACTTAGTTAACGAAAAACCTGCCGCGTATTAAACGACGGCAGGCTTAATGGAAACTCGTTATTGCGCGATAAAGGTCGCGCAGTCCGTTTCGCCGGAATTGTTCGCGTGCCGGGGTGTCACCTGGATTTTCTCTGCCGAACAGTTGTCGCCGGCCATATAGTACTGGCAGTTGGATACCTCGCAGGTAATACCCTGATTGGCATGGTCCATTTTTTTCGCTTTCATTATTTCCTCCGAACAAGTAGTCTTTTACGTTGATATTCTGTGATCAATACGCATCTATTATTCAAAGATAATGCAAGCGCCACTATCATTGTAGGGCAAGAGCTCTGCTCTTGCCATCTTGTGCCGCGTTACGCCGGGCAGGCTGGCAAGAGCAGAGCTTTCATATTTAAAAAGCTGTTGGAAAAAACTGAAGCATGCTATATAATCAGACATATGATTTATCTCTTATTTAAGGAGGAAAGCAAATGTCCATCCCCTTTGATCCCAAGGAGCTTGATATCATTGCGACGAGACCCGGATTTTTCGGTACAGAGATACCCATTTATAATTATCCCGTGCCGATGAAGGAAGCTGTGCTCGCTATGTATCGGAGAAAACCTATTTGGCAGCTCAGCAGCATGGAATGCGGTATCTTCACCCCGAAGGTCTACCCCGACAACGTGGCCCGCGCCTTTGTGTTTGACGCCAACGGTATGAAGCCTGAGGAGGGCGGCGGAAAAGATATGTTTGGCATTGAGTGGGAGTACGTCCCCCAGGCCGGCGGTTCCATGGTCAGGCCGGGCAAGCCTTTTTTAGGCGACGCCAACGAATGGTATGATAAGGTCGTCTGGCCCGACATCGACAGCTGGGACTGGGAAGGTGAAGCAAAGAAGAACGAGGGGCATCTGAAGGATACCAACTTCAACATGTGCTCAATGCTCAACGGCTGGTTTGAACGCCTCATTTCCTTCATGGATTTCGAAGGCGCCATAATGGCCATGTTTGACGAAGATCAGAAGGATGCCGTCAAGGACTTCTTCGACAAGCTGACGGACCTGTACATAAAGATCTACGACAAAATGATGACGTATTATCCGGGCATCGACGGCTTCAACATCCACGACGACTGGGGCAGCCAGAAGGAGACGTTCTTC
>CAZJCH010000207.1:0-5149 GCA_964544005.1 uncultured Papillibacter sp. | reverse complement strand
TTTCCGCACATTTTTCTATGCGGTGACTTTTGCCAACGTTTACTTGACACATACCAATCGATTACGCATATTGACAAGGCAGTTACTCCTTTATATGTCTGAAGAGTTCTACGCCTACCCATACGCGAAGAATCAATAAGTAATAATTTAACATTTATGATGTTTTTTTAAATAGTTTTGTCGCAAAAAACCAAAATTGCGCCGTAACGTGCAGTTTTCTTTTATATAACGATCGTTAACCTTTTTAACGATATATTTATCGCTTACTCACGTAGACTAAAAAATACCATTCAGATTGAAGCCAACGGGCAATATCCGGCTTTCGGATAGCACGTGAACTGTTGCTTGTCTCGAAGATCACTTCATGTAATAAAGTATCAAACATTAGAAAAGCCCGGTGAAACTGATACGATGTTCACCGGGTTTCTAAACGCTTTTGTGCGTTCACAGCATATTCCACTTATCGAGGAGCGTTTTATAGAATCCTCCTGTAGCCATGGGTTCGACCTCTTTATTAAGGCCTTGGTACCCAATCCCCATTGCGGCCAACTCTCTGAGGCCGCCGACGAGTTCGTCGAGTTTCGACGCCGGCGCTGTAAATATCATTTCATCCTCTTCGCAGTAAGCGCGTTTATATTCGCCCGGGTCCGGTACTGTTATCTTGTAATCATCAGCCTGTATCGCCGATACGGTGGAATAAAGGCAGGATTCCACTGAGTCAAATTTTGACTGAGGTATTGTACCCGACATGTACTTAACGGCCATCAGAATACTGCGCAGCTGTGTCGGGCGCACATAGGTCATCACGACAGCGGGCTCGAACTTCGTAATATCAAGGGGTGCTGCGATCATTCCGATATGACTCCTGTTCGGCATTTTCGGGAAAGTGTTTTCAAAGAACAGCCTGGCCTTTTCGGGGTCCTTGATAAACAGATTATACTCGATGTTGCCGCCCGCCCCAAACATTCCGGGTCCTTCCCGCACATAATCCTCATCGCTGAATGGAACCATACCGTATCCGATCATCGGCCATACGCAGGCATGATCCTGACCCAGCATCGCAATCGAAAGACGGTTACGGCGGACAAGCGCAAACCCCTGACAAGCCGCGAAACGGCCGCCCATCTCTTTTGAAGGCCGGATGTATCCTTCCGGTATCTCACGCTCATCCTTTATCAGCCTGAAGGCAATCGGGCTGAAGCGAAGGTTCAAGAGCGCAATCAGTTCTTTACCGAACAAGTTATATTTTTCTATATCCACAACGTACGCACCTCCTCAATTAACTTATGTAAACAGAACACCCGTTCTGATGCACAAGCTTTTTTATAGTATATCATATGAAGCAGTCAGCAGCGTATTAATATAGTTTGAAACGGCTCTGCTGACATCGTAATCAGCAGAGCCGTTTGTCTCTTGGCTTGTGTTATCAATATTATTGTTACAGACTGTCCAGCCAGTCAAGCGCTTTTTCGGTATAGCAATCCCAGAAAGCCCAATTGTGGATGCCGGGGCTCTCCAAATATGTGTGCGGATAGCCGATCTGTGTCAGGTACGCATCGAAATCTCTGTTTGAAGCGATCAGCATGTCCTCCGTTCCGCATGCTATGTAGACATTCGGAAGGTCTGCTTTGGAGTCGATGAGCTTTTTTGCCAGAGCCTTCGGGTCGGCGTCGCTGCCCTTGACCTCTTCCGGCTTTCCGAAGGTATGGATATAGTAGCTGGCGGGGGCAATGGGGTTATCCGGCTGCTTAACAATCTCCTCGATGCCGTCCGTAATGAGGGCGCTGGAGAAGGCGATGACGTTGCCGAAGATCTCATTGTACTTCAGACCGCTGTGGATCGCCCCATAGCCACCCATGGAAAACCCGCCGATCGAGGTGTCCTTCTTTTCTTTCGAGATGTTAAAGACCCGGCGCGTCACCTCAATGAGTTCGCTGCAGATATACTGCTCGTAGAGTGCGCCCCGTACCGTGTCATCTAGATAAAAGCTGTTCTCGCCGGAGGGGCAAATAACGGCGATGTTGTGCATCAGCGACAGCTGCTCAATGCGCGAACCGCGAATCCAGTCCAGATGACCTCCGGAAAATCCATGCAGTAGGTAAAGCGCCCGGAAAGGCTTACTCTTATCGAGTTTCGGGAGTCCCGGCATCTCTACACTCTCGACGGGTACGATTGCTGTGACCGGAACGATACGGCGCAGGGTGTTTGAAAATAACGTGATGTCGAATACGGCCAATGGTATCATCTCTTTCAGGTTTTTTACTTTTTTATCTAACCCTTTACGGCGCCGATGACGACGCCTCTTATCAGATATTTCTGGAGCAGCGGGAAGAGTATCAGAATCGGAAGTATCCCCATCACAGCCAGCGCCATCCTGATTCCGTTGGCCGGAAGTGCGATGACCTGCCCTGCTGTTGCCATTGCACCTTGGCCGGAAGTCAAAAATTGGATGTTGTTCATCATGGTCGTCAGCAGGTTCTGGATTCCGTACAGCTTCGGGCTGTCGAGATAATAAAGGGCGTTGATCCAGTCGTTCCAATACGCAAGCCCCGTAAAGAGCCCGATGGTAACGCTGACAGGCACGGCCAACGGAAGCATGATTTTAAAGAGGATTTTCAGCTCTCCGGCCCCGTCGATCTGGGCAGATTCAATCAGCGCCAAAGGCACGTTGTTCTTAAAGTAATTTCGGACCAGCAGCACATTGAACGCGCTCATCAGGTAATTGGGGATGATCAGGGCCCAGATCGTGTTCGTAATGCCGAAGACCCGCGTCCACATCATATACGCCGGCACGATACCGCCCGAAAACAGCATGGTGAAAAACACGATAAACGCGTAAACATTGCGGAACTTAAAATCCGGCCTGGACATGGGGTAAGCAAGCATCGTCGTGATGATGAGGCTGGACGCCGTACCGACGGCGGTGACGAAAATCGAAATCCCGTATGCGCGGAATATCTTTGTGCCGTCCTGAAGGATATATTTATACGAATCAATGCTCCATTTCGCGGGGAAAAAGCTGTAGCCGTTCGCGGTCAGCACCTTTTCGTCCGTGAAGGATGAGATGATGATCAGTACAAAGGGCAGCAGCGCAATCAAGGTCAAGATAAGTAAAACAATCAGGGCGAATATCCGAAACGATTTTTCCCCTTGTGATTCAAGCTTTCCCATGGATACCCTCCCTCCACTAAAACAATGCGTTCTCAGCGTCTTTCCTGCGGACGATGAAGTTGGCAAAGACAACGAGAATAAAGCCGATCACCGATTGGAACAGTCCGGCCGCGGAAGACATCCCGACATTTCCGAGCTGCATCAGGCCTCTGTACACATAGGTGTCGATGGTCTGGGTCACGTCGAACAGCATGCCGGAAGTAATTCCCGGCACCTGATAAAACAGGCCGAAATCAGAGCTGAACAGCCTGCCGACAGACATCAAAACCATCATGATCACTGTTGGCTTCAACAGCGGAAGCGTCACTGAGAATATTTGCCGGAGCTTCCCGGCGCCGTCGAGACGCGCCGCCTCATAGAGGCCCCTATCGATGCCGGCGATGCTGGCCATATAGACAATTGAGGAGTAGCCTGCGCTCTTCCACATCTGAACGAAAACCAGAATAAACGGCCAGTATCCGCGTTCCCCATACCAGTTGACCTCTGATTTGCCCGCCGAATTCAGCAAATGGTTCACGAGACCCGTCTCCGGATTGAGAAAGGCATACACAAGATACGCCACGATGACCATGGATACAAGATTCGGCAGAACGATACCGGCCTGAAAAACCTTGGACGCGAAATACTTTGTTACCTCGGACATCAGGATGGCGATAATGACTGCCAGGATCGTGCCGAGAATAATGAAGGTGAGATTATACAGCACGGTATTTCGGATGATGACCCAGGCGTCTTTTGTCTGGAACAAAAACTTAAAATTATCAAAGCCGCACCAGGGGCTGCCAAAGATACCTTTTGAATAATCCATCTTTTTAAAAGCGATAAAGATCCCAAACATGGGGATATAGTTATTGATCAAAAGATACGCGAGGCCGGGCAGGCTCACGAGGAAAAGCGGAAGGTTTCGCCTGAAAGCCCTTTTCTTAATACTGGTCATCGTGCTGCTCCTTCCGGAGCGGCTGCCTCGAAAGCAGCCGCTCCGCAATGGGTTATTGAATATGGATTACTTATTTGCCTTGATCCACGCATCGAGCTGTGTCTGCTTCTCGGCAATAACCTTGTCGATGCCGGCGTCTTCCAGAGCCTTGATAAACTGCGGAAGGACCTCCGCCGGATCAGAGCTGCCGCACTGGAGGCCGGGCAGGTACTGTGAGGCAACGTTTGATAGCGCTGTCATTTCATTCATCACGTTCACTGGGTCAAAGCTGAACCCGAAAAATGGGGACTTCTCGCTGGTGGCATTCATAGCAATGGCCTTTTGCATGCTCTGGAAATCTTCCTCGGAGGTGTTGACCCACATCAGCGAGTTGGAGCCCATAACACCGGTCGTGAGCGCGGCCGTGTACCCGACCGTATCGGGGGTGAGACCCTCCGGCAGGGCGATAACGTGCTCGCTGACCTTGACGTAGTCCTCGTTTTCGATACCATAGAGGAGCGTGTTGACCACGAACACGTCGGTGTAGAGGATATTCAGAAATTTAGCGGCGGCTTCAGGATTCTCTGATCTGCTGGATACGCACATGGCGAGGCTTGTCGCCGAGGTATCCACATAAGGGGTGGCTATCTGCTGACCGTCGATGTTCTTACCTAACAGGAAGGACCACAGTGTTCCGACGCTTGGACCGCCGGTGCCGTCCGCGTAACCGCCGAAGGTGGAAAACAGCCGTCCGGCCTTCATGAGCTCTGTGGCTTGTGCCGTTGACGTGGAGACATCCATGGGCATATAGCCCTTCTCATACCAGCTGTGCATCAGATCGATGTATTTTTTATAGATATCGGTGGTATACAGATTGACGACCTTGGGATCACTGCCGATTGCGACGCCGGGGATAATGGAATTACCCAGATAGCTGCTGCCCAGCATGTCGATCTTCTGCTCGTAATTGATGATCATTTGGATGACAGATTCGGCGGCGTTGATCGTGGAATACGGGTAAATATCAGGGTTTTGTTCCTTGACGACCGCAAAGACCTTGTC
>CAZJCH010000206.1:0-5155 GCA_964544005.1 uncultured Papillibacter sp. | reverse complement strand
ATATGGTGTTTATCGCCGGCGGTATGGGCGGCGGTACCGGTACGGGTGCGTCTCCAGTCGTTGCAGATATCGCAAGGGAAGCGGGCATACTTACGGTCGGCGTCGTGACAAAGCCGTTCAGCTTTGAGGGTAAACGCCGTATGATTCAGGCGGAAGAGGGCATCAAAAGCCTTTTGGGCAAGGTCGACTCGCTGCTGATTATCCCGAACGACCGCTTAAAGCATGCCACGGATCAGAAGCTGACGTTTGCCAACGCCTTTGCCATTGCCGACGATGTGCTGCGTCAGGCTGTCGTCAGCATATCGGAGCTTATCAAAAACACAGGTTTCATCAACCTGGACTTTGCCGACGTCACCGCCATCATGAAGGACGCGGGCTTCGCGCATATGGGCGTCGGACACGCCGCGGGCAAGAACAAAGCGGAGGACGCGGCCAAGCAGGCTGTGTCGAGTCCCTTAATGGAGACATCCATCGACGGTGCCAGAGGCGTGCTTGTCAATATTACGGGTTCATTGGATATCGGGCTTGAGGATGTCGAGGCGGCTGCGAATCTCGTCCAGCAGGCGGCGCATCCCGACGCAAATATCATTTTCGGCGCCACGTTTGACGAGACGATGGATGATGAGATCCGCGTCACCGTCATTGCAACGCGCTTTGAAGACAAGCCGGCCGCTTTTAAAACCGCGACGCCGGGCGAACGGCCGAACCCCGTCGGCCTCTTTACCGAAGCCGTTGAAAAGAAGGAAGCGCAGGAGCCTAAACCCGCGCCGGAGCCTGCTCAGGAGGAAGACCCGTTCGACACGATTTTCAAGATTTTTAACTCGAAATAATATATAAATAACACAATATGAGATAGGACACCGGATTTCAGTAAAAAATAGGGACGGGCGGATATGACTGCTCGTCCCGTGTTTATTGCAGGAGGTGTGAATGTGAAATCAAGTTTTCACTTTGAAGACATCAGACGCGTTGCTAAAGGTATGTATGATATCTTCAACAAGCAGCGCGTGACGCGAAGCGCTGCTGCGATGTCCTATTACCTGACCATATCAATATTTCCTTTTCTGATCGTCGTTTATGCCATATTGAACAGCCTGAATATTTCGAGCGAGAGCCTGTATAAGCTCTGGAAGGAAGTTATTCCGGCGGATGTTCTGGATGTCATCCTGAATTATATGCGATATATCGGCGGCAACCAATCCGGTTTTATGGTTTTTATCGGCATCACGGTAACCTTGTCCTCCTCCTCCTCGGCGTTCGGCACGCTGATGAAGATTATGGCCGACATTCAGGGCAAGTCGCGCTACAAAGGCTTCTGGGCGGCGGTTTACAATATTATCATTTCCATTGGCTTTCTTGCTGTAATATATGTCTCTGCGCTGGTGATCGTTTCAGGCGAGTGGCTGCTCGATTTTCTCGGAAAGCATTTCGGATACGCCGCGCTCCTGAATATATGGGAGTGGGTGCGCTTTGCCATCTTGTTCCTCCTGATGTTTTTTATTATTTATTTGATTTATCAGGCGAGCGAGCCGAAGGAAACAAAAAGGGTCCCGCGGATGCCGGGCGCGCTGATCGCATCAGTGCTGCTTGTTGCTGCCAGTATCGTCTTCTCGCGTTTGATCGGCATGGCGGTTAATTATCCGATTGTATACGGGTCGCTTGCCTCCTTTATCATCCTGATGTTCTGGATCTATATATGCAGCATTATTCTTATCATGGGGAATGTCTTTAACTATGTCGTTTATCATAAGAGACCGGATATTAAGAAATATGGCGAAAACCACTAGGACGGAGTTGGTGTTCATTGGCGGATTACCTTTCCCTCAGGCTTTCTGAGGATGAAATCCAGAATATATCGGTTTTGGGGCTCGCGCATCTGGGCGACGCCGTTTATGAGCTGATGATCCGGACGTTGCTTGTGCGCAGCGGCAGGGCAACGGCGAAGGGCCTGCATAAGGCTGCCGTCGCGCATGTCTCCGCGCCCGCGCAGGCTAAAGCGGCGGTGAAGCTGCTGCCTTACTTATCGGACGGGGAAATGGCGGTTTATAAGCGCGGGCGCAATACACGGATCAATTCCGTTCCGCGCAATGCGACGCTGGACGAATACCATACCTCCACGGCGTTCGAGGCACTGTTTGGGTACTTATATGTCAAAGGCGAGACGGACAGGCTGAACGAGCTGTTTGAGATCATCATACAATGAAAGGATACTGTAATGCCGCTTGACGCGATTTTTCTGACGGCTTTGAAAAACGAGCTGGCCGGACAGATTATTGGCATGAAAATCGATAAAATTCAACAGCCGGAGCAGGACCAGATTATACTGACGCTTCGGGGGTTCGGGGCGGCGCCGCGGCTTTTGATATCGGCGGGCACGGGGGACGCGCGGGTGCATCTCACGGATACGGTTTTTGAAAACCCGCCGAATCCGCCGATGTTCTGCATGCTGCTGAGAAAGCATTTGACCGGTGCGAAAATCACAACGATTACCCAGCCGCCGCTGGAGAGGGCGATTGATATGACGCTTGCCTGCTTCGACGCGCTGGGCGAGCCGTGTGAGAAGCACCTGATCGTCGAGCTGATGGGGCGATATTCAAACATCATCCTGACGGCACAGGACGGCATGATCATCGATTGCCTCCGACGTGTAGATACACTTATGTCCGAGCTGCGGCAGGTGCTGCCGGGGCTTTTTTACCGGCTGCCGCCGGCTCAGAACAAACATGACCCGCTCCATATCACAAGGGAAGACTTATCGGCGCTGCTGATAAATGGCTGCTTGATACATTTAACGGCTATTCGCCGCTTGTTTGCAGGGAGCTCGCATACAGGGCGTACGGGGATACTCAGACGCGCATGACGGATGTGATAAAAAAAGATGACGGCAAAGCGTTAGGCGACGCCTTTCTTGGACTCGCCGGCGATATTAACGCCGGACAGTTCGAAGCGTCAATGCTGCTTGACAACGACGGCAAGCCCTACGATTTTTCATTCATGTCGATTTTACAGTACAGCAGCGCATTGCGGCTTGAGCGCGCTGACGGTTTTTCGGAGCTGCTGGACGTGTTCTATACGCGGCGCGGGGCGGCCGAGCGGATGCGCCAGCGGTCACAGGCGCTGACGAAGGCTATCAAAAACGCGCATGACCGCGTTTTACGCAAGCTGGAGATTCAGCGGGAGGAGCTGAAGAAAACTCTAGGGCGCGAACGTTTACGCGAACTGGGCGATATGGTCACCGCCAATATGCACGCGATCAAAAAGGGCATGGCTCTTTTAAGAACAGTCGACTATTATTCGGAGGACGGGGGCGAGATCGATATCCGCCTCGACCCCCTGAAGACGGCGCAGCAGAATGCGGCTAAGTATTATAAAGACTACTCGAAGGCTAAAAACGCCGAAACCGTTTTAAAAGAACAGATTGCACTCGGCGAAAGCGAGCTGGCGTATTTGAAAAGCGTCCTGGACGAGCTCGCCCGCGCCGAGAGCGAGCGTGATCTCATAGAGATCCGTCAGGAGCTGACACAGACCGGCTATGTCAGAACGCAGAAAACGGGTAAGAAAGAAAAGCCGGCGCAGCCGCATCCGGCCTGTTATCAATCAAGTTCCGGCTTCATTATTCATGTCGGCAGGAATAACATTCAAAATGAGACATTAACCCATAAGACGGCTTTCAAAACCGACGTCTGGCTGCACGCTCAGAAAATCCCCGGCTCACACGTCATCATCTCCACGAACGGCGGGGAAGCAGATGATGTGGCGCTGACTGAAGCGGCGGCCTTAGCTGCGTTTTATTCGCAGGCCAGAGAAAGCAAAAAAGTGCCCATTGATTACACACTTGTCAAACACGTCAAAAAAATCCCCGGCGGACGGCCGGGCATGGTGACATATACAGATTACAAAACGATCATCGCGGAGCCGAATGAGGCGCTTGTGAAGCGAATGAAAGGGAAATGATGCTATGATTATTCACAAGGGAACGCAGGAAATCAAAACAGAACGCCTGCTGCTGCGGAAGATACTGCCGGAGGACGCGGAGGCGGTCTACAAATGGATGAGCGATCCGGAGGTCTGCCGGTACGAGTGTTTTAAACCGCACCCGTCCGTCGGATGGTCGCGTGGGTATATCCTTGAAGTGTTCGGCGATTATGTATCGGACAAGCTGTATTGGTGGGGCATTCAGCTTGGGGATGAGCTCATCGGCTCCGTCTGCGTTGTCAACGTCGACGACCATGACAGAAGGGCGCTTCTGGGCTATGCCCTGCGGCGGGACTGCTGGTCGAAGGGTTACACGACAGAGGCCGTCAAAGCCGTACTGCGGTATATGTTCCTTGAGGTTGGGCTCAACAGGATCGAGGCGACCCATTCGATCAACAATCCCGCCTCCGGATGGGTGCTCCAAAAAGCTGGCTTCATCATGGAGGGCCGCGCAAAAGAGTATCACCTCTGCAATTCCGGGCTTGAGGACAACGATTTGTATGGGCTGACGAAGAGTACATATGAGAGTAACAGTAAAGAATGATGCTTTTTTGTAGGGGCAGACCTTGTGTCTGCCCTGTACCAATTCATGCACTGCACATCGAAAGAGGGCAGACACAAGGTCTGCCCCTACGGGGTTCACAGCGTATTCCGGAGAGGGAAAACACAAGGCTTACCCCTGCGGATTCCAACGTGGAAATGCGTCAATTTCCGCACTGTCCGTGGATATACGGCAGTACGGCCCAGGTGATGTCGTCGGCTAGGATGCTTTTCGGCTCGATCCGGAAGCTGACGACGGGGGATACACTGCAGTCCTGTTCCATGCAATTCTGGCAGCTGTCGAGGCCTTTTGCTTTGGCGCATGTGAGCGGCTCGCAGGCCTCGGTTTCGGACTTGACAGAACAGCCGGGGCAGCGCGCGTCGAAGTCGTCAACGTGATAGACGCGGGTAAAACGCTCAGATAATTCCTTGCGGAATTCCTCGCTGAATGTTCCTTTCGAATAATAGATGCACAAATCGCACCGGTGCCAGCATTTTGTATGGACGGCAGTGTCCTTCGGAAAAGGTTTGCGGTTCGGCTTTTTCTTTATCATGACGAGGCGTTTGACGGCTTCAAGCGTATCCAGGTCGGAGACGGGGAACAACATCCATTTACCGTCGTGATACGTTTTGCTGCCGT
>CAZJCH010000205.1:2830-5164 GCA_964544005.1 uncultured Papillibacter sp. | reverse complement strand
ATCTTTATTTTTTACGCGGCAGGCTTGTATTATTATTACTGTCATTACAAAGGCATTTATTACTCGGGCTCGGTTGTCGACATGCTTTTTGTCTTATCGCTGGTGCTGATCGCTATCGGCGCGCTCGGTAAAACACTGGCGGACGGAAAGCTTTATGACCTGACGGCAACAGACGATATCGGCCGAAGCAGGTGGAGCTGCTTTCTCGTTTTTCCCGTCATTTCTGTCGTGGCCGGGGGGTTTTATCTTGTTGACCTTTTGATATATGCCGGCGTCATCGCGCTCTATCACGCGTCTGTAAAATATATACAGCTCGCCAGTCAGAATGAGAAGCTTTTGGATAAGGAATTATCGTTAAACGCGACACTGGAAAAGAAGATCGGCGAGCAGATGCGGGAGCTGACCGTACTCGCCAATCAGGATACGGTGACAAGCCTTTACAACAGGCGGTATTTTTACACAATGCTGGACGAGGCCATCAAGTCGCTGAAGGATAAAGAGATGCTCGCCGTCCTTCAGTTCGATGTAGACCGATTCAAAACAATTAACGACAGCTACGGGCATGATGTCGGCGATAAAGTCATCGTTGAAATATCAAACAGGCTGACGCAATGGAATAAGTGCAGCGCACTGCTTGCGCGTCTTGGCGGAGACGAGTTCGTCATTTTATTGCGCAGCAGCCTGTCCCGCCGTAAATTAGCCGAATGCTGCAAGCAGATCATTAATCTATGCGGTGCGCCGATATACGTCGACCGGCAGGTTCTGTATCTGACGATCAGCATCGGCATCTCGCTGTGCCCCAAAGACGCTTGCGACGCCGTCTCCATCATGAAGAATACGGATATCGCAATGTACAGGGCAAAGGCGGAGGGTTACAATAAGTTTGTGTTTTACAACCCGTCGTTTAAAGAAAACATCAGCCGGAAAAATGAGATCGAAGCGCTCCTCAGAAATGCCGACCTTCAGACAGATTTTGAGCTTGTCTATCAGCCGCAGTTTACGCTGCCCGACAAAAAGCTGATCGGCGCCGAGGCGCTCATCCGCTGGAAAAGCGCGGAGCACGGCTATATACCGCCCAGCGTTTTTGTGCCGGTCGCCGAAGAGATCAACTATATCAACAGGATCGGTAAATGGGTTTTGACGAAAGCTGTGGATCAAATCATCAAATGGAATACCCAGTATGCGCTCCACTTGAAGATGGGCGTTAATATATCGCCGAAGCAGCTCTCGGAAGATGATTTCTTCCTGACGCTGAAAGCATTGATTACAACGCACCAGTTCAATACGTCCTGGATCGACGCAGAAATCACCGAAAACCTGATGATCGAAGAGAAGGCCCGTGTCAAGCCGATTTTCGATCTCTTCAGAGAGCTCGACATCTCGGTTTCGATTGACGATTTCGGTTCCGGCTATTCCTCGCTCGGCTACCTGAACAAATATCATTTTGACAGGATTAAGATCGATAAATCACTCGTCGACAATCTGACGGGGCCCGGCGACAGCGGTATTGAGGTCGTCAAAGCGATCATTGCAATGTCAAACGCCGTCGGTAAGGCAATCATCGCCGAGGGCGTTGAGACGAAAGAGCAGCTGCAGATTCTCGGTGAGCTTGGGTGCCAGCAGGTACAGGGCTTTTTGCTGGGCAAGCCGGTGTCCCCTGAGGAATTTGAAAAAAGATTCATCAAAAAAGACCTGGCGGTTGTCAGCTAAAAAAGAATGAATACCATTGGCCGGAAGGGATGCTTATCTCTTCCGGTTTTCCTTTGATGCGGCTTTTCGCATGTGTGCGCTCTGCGCACACGCGATAATTTTAGGCCGTGGGCGTAAAGCGCCCACATGGCCGAAATATACTCATCGCTATCGGAGATGAGTATATTTGGCAGCAGATAACCCGATTTTTTTACTCGAAACAAGCAACAATAAGGGCGAGGTTTTCTATATGCTAATTTTGCTATTGCTCATCCTCATCCTTATTATTGCCGTCATTATTGCGATTTTTGCAAAACCTGTTGCTGTATCGTTTTTACTGGACACAAACCAGATGGCTATGCGCGCGGAGGCCGTATGGATGCCCTTCAGAATCGAAGCGAGCGTCGTGGATTACCGTCTTTTTATCAGCATGTTCTTATTCCGGAGGAAAATATACGCGGGGTTTTTGAAACCGGGTAAAAAAAGACGGAGGGGAAAATCGCCGCTTGAAGCATTGGACCTGACAAACACCCGCGCGAGAATTTCATACGGATTTAACGAGCCATATCTGACAGGGATATTCAGCGCGGCGGCGGATATTGCCGCCTCACTGATTAGAGCGGCAGATATAGAGTTGGAACCGGC
>CAZJCH010000205.1:464-2793 GCA_964544005.1 uncultured Papillibacter sp. | reverse complement strand
AAACGAATTTTTGATAATCGAAGCGACAACGGATTTAAACGCCGGCAGAACGTTAATCAATATACTCAGAAAGAAATCTGCACGAACCGGAAGGAGAAAGAATTCTGGACCAGCTTAATTTATCTGAAAATGTGGACACACTGTTCAAAAGCCTCGAAAACTTTACGCAGAACGAAGGGATTATCGGCAAGCCAGTCACCCAAGGCGATAAAACCTTCCTGCCAATTGTTTCGATCACGATGGGGTATGGCGGCGGCAACGCCGGTATGAAAGGGCAGAGTAGCTCGCCCGGTATGGGTTCAGGTACGGCAACGGGCACGGGGGCCATGGGGCTCGGCGCGAAGCTCTGCACGGACGCAGTGATCGTCATTGACGGTCAGAATGTTTCCGTTTTGCCGCTGAGTGCTTCCGGCGCCGCTACAAGCCTTATGGACAAAATACCCCAGATCATATCCGGGATGAAAGGCCAGGGGCAGGGTCAAAACCAGGCGCAGGGCCAGAACCAATCGCAGAATCAGAGCCAACAGACGCCGGCCTACAGCTCGTCATAAACGAGGAACAGCACAGACCACTTGATATGAACGAAAAAAGACCGCTGAGAGCGGTCTTTTTCTGTTCCGGTTATATTGAATAGACGTTCAACATAAAAAAGGGCGGATATCGCCCCTTTCATCGTAGTCAGATATTATTCCTTTTCCGGCTGCACCAGTGTTAAGAAGCTCTTTGGAACGGCGCTTTCCAGAAGCAGACTGCTGCCCGTAAAAGGATGCCGGAGCTCAAGATGTCCGGCGTGGAGGCAAAGGCGAGACAAGGGATTCGTCTTGGCGCCGTACTGTTTATCACCGGCGATGGGGTGCCCAAGGTCCTGCATATGGACCCTGATCTGATTCTTGCGGCCTGTTTCGATCGTAATCTTTACGAGCGCGTAGTTCTTTGCTTGTCTGATAACCTCATAATTTGTGACGGCTTCCCGGCCGTCGCCGGGCGTGCTGCTCGAATACGATAAATGCGTTTTTGTCTCCCTGAGCCATGATTTGATCCGTCTGGTTTTTTCTCCGGGCACGCCCTCGACGACGGCTGTATAGCCCCGGGTGACGACGAGGTAGTTCCAATCATCCTGCAAAGCCAGCTTGATCCGTTCGTTTTTCGCGGCGATCAGCACGCCGGAGGTATCGCGGTCGAGCCGGTGAACGACAAAGACGCGCGCCTTCGGGTCGGCGATGCGGACATAATCCGTCATGAGATGATAGGCGGTCCTCTCTTTTTCATTGTCTGTGGCGATGGATAAAAGGCCCGCCGGTTTATCGATGGCTAAGAGCTCGTCGTCCTCATAGAGAATTTTAAGCTTGTTAAACTTCTTTTGAAGCATGCGGACCGGCGACAGGATCATAACGGACTGTCCCGCTTTGAGCGGGTGGTCATGCTGCGTCACCGTTTTACCGTCCACAGAGACGGTCTTGTTTGTCAGGAGCGACTTCACGTTGTTCCTGGATTTGTCCGTCAGCTTTTTGAGAAGAAAATCAAGCAGCTCCGCCGGCTCTTCGACGATGAATACGATATCAGCCTGACGCTTCGCGCGTTCCTCTTTCAGTTGGATCACTGCTTTCTGTTTAAAATAAATGATTACGTCTCATAGAGCAGGAGCTCTGTTCCTGCCAATGCTTAACCCTTCAGCAGTTTCTTGCGGTCCTTATAATCGGGCATATACGATTCGATGAGCGCATAAAACGCTTTGCCGTGGTTTTTGTGCCGGATGTGGGCGAGCTCGTGCACGACCACATAATCAACGGCGGCATCGGGGTACCGCATGAGCCGCCATGAAAAGGCAAGGCGGTTTTTGGGGCTGCAGCTTCCGAATCTCTTTTCGGCGCCGGTGATCGTCATGCCCGTTGGTTCGAGCCCCATGAGCTTGCCGTAATACGAGACCTTTAATGGGATAACGGTTCTCGCGTGCTTTTTTAGCGCTTCCTGCTCTTCTGTCGACAGCTCGGGCTGCGCATCGGCGCGCTTTTTCTGCTTTTCAAGATGGGATTGTATCCAACAGGCGTGCTTTTGAACCATTTGCTCGATATCACGCTTTGAGGTGCGCATCGGTACCCGCACGAGGACTCTTAAATCCTTCGTGATTTCAAGGCCCAGTGTTTTGCGTTTTGAGTATATGACGGTGTAATCATATGCCATTGCTTATTTCTTTCTCTTTCTAATCTTTTGAAAACTCGGTTATATCCATGTCGCCTACATATGTGAAGCGCGGCACATCGACCCCGTTATGCGTTACAATTTCCTGCCACATGCTTGCCGGGCGCACCCAAACGCCGCCATCGCCGTA
>CAZJCH010000205.1:0-454 GCA_964544005.1 uncultured Papillibacter sp. | reverse complement strand
GATCGTCGCCGAACTGGCCGCGGATCACATCGTCGCCGCCATCGCCGTAAAGCGCGCGATACACAACCATCGGCTCCAGCGTTTCCGAATGGCGGGCGGTATGAAGCAGCTCGTAATCATTCCCTTTGAAGTGATGCCATCGTCCTTTTTTAATTTCGTCCATAACCGGCACTCCCGACTTGTATTTTGTCTTTGTCAGTTTAACACAGCGTGAAGTAAAGGTAAACTGCTTGATGGGAATGTTGACCTGCGCGCCCTGAAATGATATATTAACGAGAGCAGCAGGCGGGAGATATGTGATGGACAAAACAAACGTAATGCGTCTTCTGGAGCAGAAGGGGATTCCCTACACGCCGCACACCTACGATCCGTCGGTTTTGGACGGCGTATCTGTAGCGCGGGAGATCGGAAAACAAACTGAATGCGTATTCAAAACACTCGTAACCATTGCGAA
>CAZJCH010000204.1:0-5168 GCA_964544005.1 uncultured Papillibacter sp. | reverse complement strand
ATTATAAGTATCTATAACATGTTCAAATTGCGGTAATAATCCCCGTTCCAATAGTCCGGTATAATAACGGGTGCGCCCGGAAGCCCCGGAAACGCTGCCAGACCCGGAAGCCACGAGCCGGCCGGCGCCCCTGTTGATCCTGTCGGTCCTGTTGATCCTGTCGGTCCCGTTGGTCCCGTCGGACACGGCCCCGAGGGTCCTGTCGGACAGGTATCGCCGCGGCGTCCGCAATATCTGAGCGAGCAGCATGAGGCGCACTTAAACACTTTCGTCCTTGCGTAATATCTGGGATCAGACGCCTCTTTTGAGTCATCCTCTATATAACATACAAATCTACAATTCATAGGAACCTCCTTTGTTTGAGGTAAGGCCACTCTATCATATGCCCGGCGCAAGCTTGATGTACCGCCGCTTTATGTGAAGTACGTGGCTTATGCCTTCTGAATATAATATACGGGCTGGTATCAACGGCATAACATATGGAGTACTGAAACTTTGTCAAGGAGCTAAACTATGAAAGGTATCATATTGGCAGGAGGCACAGGCACGAGGCTTTTCCCGCTCACTGTGGGAACCTCAAAGCAGCTTCTGCCTGTTTATAAAAAACCCCTGATTTATTATCCCTTGTCCACGCTGATGCAAGCGGGCATCAAGGAAATACTCATCATATCAACACAGGAGGATATCGGCAGATTTCAAAAGCTGCTTGGCAGCGGCAAACAATTCGGGGTATCACTTGCATATAAGGTCCAACCCTCTCCCGACGGCCTGGCGCAGGCTTTTATTCTGGGCGAGGAATTCATCGGACAGGACAGCTGCGCCATGATTTTGGGAGACAACATCTTTTACGGCAGCGAGCTGGCATCCGTTTTAACGCCTGCTGCGAAAAAAACAAACGGCGCGACAGTTTTCGCATACCGCGTCGATAACCCCCGAGGCTTCGGCGTCGTCGAATTCGACAATACGGGAAAAGCCATTTCAATCGAAGAAAAACCGCTTCATCCGAAATCGAACTATGCCGTTACAGGGTTATACTTTTATGATAACCGCGTCGTCCGATTCGCAAAGAGCCTCACGCCCAGTGCGCGCGGAGAGCTCGAAATAACGGATTTAAACAGCGTGTATCTGGAAAACGGAGAACTGGAAGTGAAGCTTCTCGGGCGGGGGTACGCCTGGTTTGATGCCGGGACAGCCGACAGCCTGATCGAAGCCGCGAATTTTGTCAAGGCGCTCGAAAAGCATCAGGGCATACACGTGGCCGATCCCGAAGAAATCGCATCGGGAATGGGCTGGCTAGAAAAGGATTTCAGGCATAAAGGGACGATGATATGAAATTGCTGATAACAGGAGGCGCCGGGTTCATCGGGAGCAACTTTATTTTTTTTATGCAGCGTATGCATCCGGATTATGAAATCGTCTGTGCCGACGCCTTGACATACGCGGGCAATCCCGAAACATTGAAAAGAGTAATAGGAAAATTCAAGTTTTATGAAACAGACATCTCCGATAAAAGCGCAGTAAACGAGCTGTTTGAAAATGAGCATTTTGACATCGTTGTCAACTTCGCCGCCGAATCCCATGTGGACCGTTCGATCGAAAACCCCGAGATTTTTTTAACAACGAATATATTAGGCACGCAAACGCTGATGGAAGCGTGCCGCGCTTATGGTGTCGGCAGATTTCACCAGATTTCAACCGATGAGGTATACGGCGATTTGCAGCTGGACCGGCCGGAATTGCTGTTTGACGAAAAGAGTCCGATCCGGACCTCGTCGCCGTACAGCGCAAGCAAAGCCGCCGCCGATTTATTAGCGCTCTCTTATTACCGCACATACGGCCTGCCGGTGACGATATCGCGGTGCTCAAATAACTACGGTTCGTATCAGTTCCCCGAAAAATTGATACCGCTGACCATACTGCACGCGCTTGACGAAAAAAACATACCCGTATATGGCAACGGGCTCAACAGAAGAGACTGGCTTTATGTGGAGGATCATTGCGCTGCGATCGATCTGATATTACACAAGGGCAGAAACGGAGAAATATACAATATCGGCAGTACCAGCGAGAAATCAAATCTCGAGGTGGTGCGGCTGATCTTATCGATACTCAATAAACCGGAGAAGCTGATCACCTTTGTCGCCGATCGGCCGGGGCATGACCTGCGGTATTGTGTGGACGCGCGTAAAATCCAATCGGAGCTCGGCTGGACGCCAAAAACGGATTTCGGCGACGGGCTTAAAAGAACAGTCGATTGGTATGTAAAAAACAAAAGCTGGTGGCAGAATATTATAAGCGGCAGCTACAAGAATTCGGCGATACTGCTCACTGCCGATGAAATGCAGTTAAAGCTTTTCTGAGAGTATATCAATCAATAGCGGGACTGTCCGAAGCATGTCGGCAGCCCCGCTTCCGTTTGCAAATACTAATTGGCGTTGATGATATAGTGATTGAAATTGTCATACGCCCAGTCGGCATTATACAAATGCGTTTTCACTGATTCCTGATCATGGATCGACGCGCAGTAGGCCGTGCGCGCCCCAGCTTTGAGCTCCTCAAAGGTCTGTCTGAATTTCCAGGTGTTCTTGGCCACAAACGATTCGTTCTTATTGTAGAGCCTGCTCATTGAAAAGCAGTCGCTGATGCTTCTGCTCAAGGTGCAGATGCTTTTGCCCGCGCATTCTTCGCAGGTGATCCTCTGGGTCATATCGATTTCTATCGTTGTCACAAAGCCGACCCTGAAGCTTGTGTAATGGACGATCCTCGGAGAGAGCTCCGCGTCCCCGAAGCCGTTCTCCTCGCTCCAATAGCCGATTTCCTTAATGAGCGCGGGCCTTAAACACTGCAGCTGACCGGGGATGAAATCCATTTCGGTATTGATGTCGGCATTTTTCAGTTCAAGATAAGACACATTGCCGCTTACTCTCGGGGTGATCGGCGGCAGATATCTCGGGTATGGATTGTCTCTCATGAGTCCCAATAAGCCCACGTCCGGAAAAGTGTTGAAAACCTCCATGAACCGGGCGATCCAGTTTTTCGTTTTGATATAGGTGTCGCTGTCGATCACAATGAAATATTGGTTGGGTTTTCTTCTTCTCAATGCAAAATTCACGGCGAATATCGGGCCGCAGTTTTTGTCAAAGTGGATTCTGGACTTGATCCGCCTGTCGGTGAGGCTCTGGATATAATCCCAGCTGTTGTCTTTCGAATTGCAGTCAATGATGTTAAGCTCAAATTCCTCATCCGAATCCAGCAGATTTGTGAGATTTTTAATTGTCAGCCCAAGGCGGTTAAAGCACGTGAAATTCACATAGGGTGGATACGAGGCGTCCTCCTCCTCCTGTCCGTAATCCTTAGACTGGGCGACACCCATTGCGGATTCAAATGACACATATCCGGGCGCTTCGCCGAAAACAAGGCCGGCCGGATCGCCTTCGAAATGTATCTCCGCCACAAGACCTCCCGGCTCGGCTTCCGGATGGATCACTCTTACCGCGACACCCGGCTTGGCAGCCGATATCTCCGCATCGCTTGAAATAACCGCCGGGTATGCCTGAACAGCTTCGGGCGAGGTAGCCGGCGCGCCGTCTTGCGGTGACGCTACGGTTATGACGTCCGACAATGCCGTCCCGGGCGGCGTATTTGTTAAGTCTTCCTTTTGTGTCATCTCCATCGGGACGTCGGGAACGGCGTCCTGCAGTTCTGCCTCGGGCGGGACAACCGGCGTCCATTCCTTTGATACCGTCTCAGCCGGTATGCCCGGCGTGGAGTCCCGTGACTCCGGTCCGCCCGGGACATCGGATACGATACCCTCCGGCTGCGCAACAGTGTCCGGCTGCGCGGCAGCTGGTACGATAACTATAGTCTCTGGCATTACCTCAACGGGAAGAACCTGTATGGCTGCCGGAGGCGCCGCCGTGTCGGTCGGAGTGCCCGGCTCTGCTGACGTCGGGATGACCTGTACAGGCGCTGCTTCAAATACTTCCGGCGCCGGAGCCGGAATCTCCGCGGCTGCTGCCGTTTCAGGCATTGCTCCGATAGCTGGCTTTATGCCGTCCTGATCGTGCCCTCCGCCGGCGCCCGTGCCGCCTCCGAGAGCGTTTTTCCCGGCATCCAGATACCGTTGCGGCAGAGTCTTGTAGCTGATGATTCTCGCGCTGCCGTTTCTCAGCATTTGATTGATTTCATTATTCGGATGGATTTTCATCGGGTAGTTAAATGCGCTCCTCTCGTTCCTCTATTACGCGGCGAAATTTATCGTTATTAAATGATTATATAAACTTACATGGTTGACGTCGTGCTTTCCCGGATCATCGCGCAGATATAAGACACCTCGTCATGAGTCAGTTCTCCGTATAACGGCAGCGCCAGGACAGACCCGGCGGCTTTGTTTGCCGCGGGGAGGCCGGCTTTACTGGATGAAGGCAAATCCTTATAACACATAAGATTACTGCACAAGGGATAGAAATATTTGCGCGCCATAATGCCGCGCGTTTTCAGCACCTCAAAAAGCGCGTCACGGGAGATGCCAAAGTCGCTTTCATCGACTGCGATGACGAAATAAGGATAATTGTACTCAGTGCCGTCGGCAGGCTTGTTGATCCTGATGCCGGGGACATCCGCGAGCAGCTCGGTATATGTGGCTGTGAGCTCTTTTCTTTTGCGTATTTCCTCACGGACTTTCGTTATAAGCAAAAGCCCCACGGCCGCCTGCACCTCGTTCATTTTGGCGTTCGTACCCGACTCCTCAACATCGCCGTCCGGCAGCAAGCCGAAATTCCGCATTTGATCGGCTCTTTCCTTTAAACGGGGGTCATTGAAAACGAGCGCGCCGCCTTCAAGGGTGTTAAAAACCTTTGTCGCATGGAAGCTGAACATCGATATATCGCCGAAAGCCGAAATCGGCCGTCCCCGGTATTTTACGCCGAACGCGTGCGCGGCGTCATATAAAACCTTCAGGCCGTGCCGGTCGGCAATGCGCTGTATCTTATCCACAGCGCAGGGGTTGCCGTAAACATGTACGGGCAGGATCGCCGTCGTTTTTTCCGTAATCAGCTGTTCGATCCTGTCAGGATTAATGTTGAACGACGCCTCCTCGATATCGCAAAATACGGGAGTGATTTGATTCCAGGCGAGCGCATGTGCCGTTGCCGGGAAGGTAAACGGCG
>CAZJCH010000203.1:0-5178 GCA_964544005.1 uncultured Papillibacter sp. | reverse complement strand
TCGGCCTCTCGGGGCGGAGCATCGTGCCGATGCTTTTAGGCTTCGGCTGCAGCGTACCCGCCGTCATGTCAACGCGGACGCTGTCCTCCAATCGCGACCGGCGGATGACCATCATGCTCACGCCGTTTATGAGCTGCTCGGCGAAAATCCCGATTTATGCCGTCTTCACCGCCGCTTTCTTTCCCAAATACGGGGGGCTTGTCATGATAGGCCTGTACGCGACAGGCATCATTGTCGGCATCATCGCGGCGCTTTTTTCCAATAAAACCGTTTTCCGCGGCAAGCCCGTCCCCTTTGTGATGGAGCTGCCGAATTACAGGTTCCCTTCCATAAAGAGCGTGCTCATTTTAATGTGGGAAAAGGCGAAGGATTTTTTGGTTCGCGCGTTTACGATCATTTTGATCGCAACCGTCATCATATGGTTCCTGCAGTCATTCGACATGAGGCTCAACATCGTATCCGACAGCGCCGACAGCATACTGGCGGTGATCGGCAAGTTCATCGCTCCGGTATTCCACCCCCTGGGCTTTGACGACTGGCGCGTATCAACGGCGCTCATCACGGGCTTCACGGCCAAGGAAGCCGTTATCAGCACCCTTGGCGTGCTGCTGGGTACCGATATTTCAAATCTCGGCGCAGCCCTCGGCGCCATGTTTACACCGCTTACTGCCATCAGCTTCCTTGTCTTCACGCTGCTGTACACCCCCTGCGTCGCGGCGATCGCGGCGATCAAGCGGGAGCTCCGGTCCGGCGGCCTGACGTTCCTCCTCATCATCGCGCAGTGCGTCATCGCATGGCTTGCGGCCTTTGCGGCTTATAACCTGTTCCGGCTCATCTTATAGGAGGTGCTTATGGGTATACTTGACTACATCATCATATCGGTCGTTTTGGCATGTCTTGCCGCCGCCGTGTGGTATATAGCGAGGCAAAAGAAGGCTGGCCGCAGCATCAGCTGCGGGGGCAGATGCGCAGGCTGCGCGAGAAATTGCACCCAAGCCGGAGGGAAGCAGAATGAAGATTCTTGAAGCGGCTGAGAACTATCTCGAGGTCATCCTGATCGAGCAGGAGAAGCGCGGTCAGGTGCGATCCATCGATATATGCAACGCACTGAATTACTCGAAGCCGACAATCAGCGTCATGATGAAGCAGCTGCGTGAAAACGGCTACATCGAGATGGACCGGGATGGGTTTATCACGCTGACCGATGCGGGCGGCGACATTGCCGGAAAAATATACGAACGACACCAACTGCTCGCCGACTTCCTGATGTCCATCGGTGTCGATGAGGAGACGGCTTATAAGGACGCCTGCAAAATTGAACACGATCTTAGCGAAACAAGCTTTGAAATGCTGAAGAAGCATTATCACGAGACAGTGTAGGTGCGGGTTAACACGAACATCTGAATAAAAAAAAGGCTGATACCCGTTGAACAACAAGGTATCAGCCTCTCATTATTCCCGATCGCTGTGTCTGGCTCAGTCTTTGGTCTTCAATGAAAACCAGAACGTACACCCCCTGCCGGCAGCCGATTCGACGCCGCAGTCACCGCTGTGCAGCTGCATGACTTTTTTTACTATGGACAGTCCGAGGCCGGTACCGGTAACGGCACGTTTGTGTATTTTATCAGCCTTGTAGTATCTGTCCCAGATATAAGGCAGATCCTTCGGCGCGATGCCCTCGCCGGTATCGGTCACCTCGATTGTGACGGTGCTTTCCGTCACAACCTGCCGTACGGCGACGCTTTTGTCCCTGCCGGTATAGTGGACGGCATTCAACAGGAGGTTGTAATATGCCTGCGTGATTTTCGTCTCATCGGCCTGGACCGTCACGTCCCCGTCATATTCGAAAGCCAGATTATAGCCGTCTTTTTTGATGAGCTCCGCGACGCGTTCCGTCGTTCCTGCGAGGCTTCTTGTGAGACTGAAGGCGGTTATATTCAGGCCTTGGGCACCTGATTCCAGCTTGGAAATATCTAAAATATCGTTGACGAGGGACGTCAGGCGCTGTGTCTCGTCCATGATGATTTTTGTCTGGTTTGCTGTGATATCGTCGGGGAAATCGTGCATGACCTCGGCGTAGCTGTAGATGAGCGCCAAGGGCGTTCTCAGGTCGTGGGAGATATTCGCCATCAGCTCGCGGCGAAGCCCCTCCACCTTGGAAAGCTCGGCGGCTGCTGTGTTGAGTGTACCGGAGAGCTCGCCGATCTCGCGGAACCCGGTCCCGTTGAAGCGGATGTCATAATTGCCTTTCGCCAGCTCCTTGGCGCTTTTGTTGATGTCCTCTATGGGCTTTGACACGCGCCTGGCAATCAGCAGGGCGAGCACAACGGAAAGCAGAATCATCACACCCGTGATCAGATACAGCTGGTACCGAAGCGTCGTCACTGTGGCGTTGACGGGTGAAATCTGGGAGTTTAAGAGGATCGCGATGCTGTTCCCGTCGGCTTTCTGGACAATTTTCACATAGAGGAGCGACTGCGCCGGCAACATTTCATCAGGCGGCACTTTTCCAATAAAATCATGATTCTGTCCATGCGACGGCACAGGCATGTCGTAGGAAAATTCATATCTTTCCCCTTCTTCAGAAACCGCCTCCGACACAAGCCGCATCCGTTCGTCAAACGGTATCTTGCTGAGGCTGTTGAACCACAGATTGTCAGAGGCATAAAGCTCTTTGCCGTCCAGCGTCAGTATCTCGATGCCGACGCTGCCGTTCCGGGAAATCCTTGAAATCAGCTCCTGCAGGTTTGCGTTGTCGATATTCTTCCCGATCGTCACAGCATTGCTTCTGATCTCGCTGACCATGATGCGCCTGTAGAAGGCGTCCAGAAGAACCGTCTGAAACAGCCAGAGGATGACAAGCAGGATGGCGCAGAAGCCTAGAAGAAAAGTAAAAATTTTCCATTTTAGCGTTAATTTGTTCACGTATCTCATGCTCAGCCCTCGAATCTGTAGCCCAGGCCTCTGAGCGTCGTGATAAAGCCGGCATAGGGGCCGAGAGATTTACGCAGGAGCTTGATGTGTGTATCAAGCGTCCTGTCGTCTCCGTAATAATCATAGCCCCAGACCTCTGTCAGGAGCTTCTCCCGCGGGACGGCAATGCTTTTATGCCGTATGAGGTAAAAAAGGAGGTCGTATTCCTTTGGCGCCATGTCGGCCTGAATGCCGTTGACGGTGACCCTGTATGCCGTCATGTCGGCGGTCAGGCCTTCTTTTTGAAACACCTCGTGGCCTTCGGCTCCGCTTAGTGCCTGATGATTCTGTACTCTCCTGAGTATGGCGCCCACGCGCAGCATGATTTCCTTCGACGAAAAGGGCTTGACCACATAATCGTCGATGCCGACCTCAAAGCCCAGCACCTTGTCGTATTCCTCGCCCCTGGCCGACAGCATGATAACGGGTGTGTCCGACGTTTTCCGGATCTCCTTGACGGCTGAAAAGCCGTCCAGCTCCGGCATCATGATGTCCATGATGATAATGTCATATTTGTTTTTACGGCAGGCGATAACAGCCTCCATGCCGTCGCCGGCCTCATCCACAGCAAAGCCTTCAAATTCGGCATACCGCCTGATCACAGCCCGGAGGCCGCTCTCATCGTCGCAGATCAAAATACTGGCCATTGTCCTCACTCCTGTCACGCCGTTTTGCATCTATATTATCATTATTTCAGGACTCTGAATACTGAAATGTTCATCAGAAAACCGGCGCTTCGCTTTGCTCTTTTATTGCCAGAATCACATTCAGATTGCCGTTTAAGCACCGCAGCGTATCGATCAGCCGCTTCGAATCCGCCGGATTTTTGAGCGTGATCTCATAAGTAATCTCAAAAAGCGAACCAAACTCGGTCGTTTTGACCTTGCTGAGCTTATACGCATTTGTGTATTCATTGAGTGCGGCGTCGAATACGCCGTCGTATTCCATATGCTCCGGAATGACGATTTTTAGGCTCATCGAATGGGTACGACCGCTGCCGAAACGGAGCTTTGTCAGCACCAGCATCACGAGGCACATGATGACGGCAAAGAGCGCGCCGTAGGCGATATACCCCATGCCGCAGGCAAGGCCCACGCCCAGCGTAAAGAAGACGTAGGCAATATCCTTTGAGTTGCCCGGCGCGCTCCTGAAGCGGATCAGGCTGAAGGCGCCAGCCAGACTGAACGCCCGGGCCACGTTGTTGCCCACCAGCAGGATAATCATGGCGATAATGGCCGGCAGCATGATGAGCGCGACGATAAAGCTGGAGGTGTACAGTTCATTTTTATGTGTGAACATATAGACAAGGCTGATCACGAGGCCCAGCACCAGCGCGCTGACAACAATCAGTATCATTGAACCGACCGTCAGCGTTTCCGCCGCGGTACTCGCGAAAATTGAATCCAACATCAAAATCACTCCACTGCTTTTATGTAATTGACTGTGCGGTCATACTGTTTTTTGTACTCGGCGCCGTATTTGGAAAAGCTCGTTTTATAGATCCGCGTGTCCGACAGCAGCCGGCACAGCCAGAGCGGGATCGCGCCGCCGCACTTGATCTCCATGAGGATATCGTCGGTTTCCAAAAGCTCTGTGCCGTAATCGCCGTCGGTCAGGCTGACAGTGCTGCGCCTGGTGAGAATATTCGAATCGAAGGAGACGCGGAGGTCCGGATCGTTCCTGTCGAAATACGCGACGCGCTCATAGCTGACAAAAACCTTCGGCATGACCTGATACCGGCTCAGAAAGGAGGATATCTCCGCGATCACCTGCCGGTCCTCATACGTTTTCATCTCGGGGACGAACCCCCTTTCAAGCAGCGCCGTCGCCTGAGCGTATGTCATGATCGCCCTTCTTTTGGAAACGACGCCGCCGATCTTCTTCTTCAGCTCGATAAATACGGTGTCCTCCCCGCAGGTCGGCATGGTATACGAGCGCATGCGGAGCTTCTCTTTGTAATACGGCCGGTCCAGCGAGTGCCGGATGATCTCATCGGTCGCTGTATCGTAATAGAGGTTGTATATCATGTAGCTGCCGCCGTTTTTGCAGAATTTATCGAGTGTCATCCGCTTTTGAAGCTCAGCCTCGATGATGACGTACTGCCCGGGTGTCACGAAATACTTGAGCTCATACCGTTTGAATATTTTAGTAACCATGAAACGCACTCCCGTCCTGTCCGTATGGCCGCCTGGATGGCGCGCCGTC
>CAZJCH010000202.1:0-5180 GCA_964544005.1 uncultured Papillibacter sp. | reverse complement strand
CGTCGCGTTCAGCTTTGAATTGGAAGGATGAAATTTTCGCTTGAGCTTCGTCAATGCGGCAGCGTTGCCAGTTGATAAAATACAGGACGTTTCTCAGCTCTTAGTCAGGAAACGTCCTCTATTTTATGCTCTTTTTCTTTACGCTGAATCAGATATTCAGTATTCTTTTTGCGTTCCCGCCCAGAATCATATCCTTTTCCGCCTCCGTCAGCGGCTGAGCTTTAAGTCGCCCGATCTCTGCTCCCGCGTCGCTCCAGGGTGAATCGGAAGCAAACAGGATTTTTTCGACGCCGTGAGACCGGACGACACGAAGGAACTGCTCCGCGGGATAAAACTCAAAGCCCATGGAGGTATCCAGATAGATACCTGTCCCGACAATGTACCGCTCCACGTCGTCCCATTTGGAAAAGCCGCCGAAATGCGCGGCGATGATGACGCCGCCCTTCATGGCGTTCCAGATATTCCGAAAACGAACCGGGCCCGATCTTATTGGCCCGTTGAAGCCGGGGTTAAACCCGGCGTGGTGCAGAATGATGAGGCCGCGGCTCAGAGCGTAATCATAAATCCGGAGCATTTTCGGGTCGTCAATGACGAAATCCTGATACTCGGCATGGAATTTGATTCCTTTAAGGCCCAGGCTGACGATGAAATCAATGTCGCGCTTGTAGTCGTCCGTATGCGGGTAAAAACCGCCGAACGAGATGAGCCGGTCCGAACAGATACTTCTGGCCCATAGATTCAGGTCTTCAAACTGGCTTTGCTTCGTAATGACCGGCTGAATAACAGAAATGTCAACACCGCTTTGCCGCATATGCTCCAAAAGGCCGGTTACCTTGGCGTCCGTGACAGGCGTATAGATCTCGTTAATGCCGGCCACAAGGGCGCAGATGGCCCTGTCAGCCAGTTCGTCCGGAAAAACATGCGTATGGAAATCGATGATCATTTTATATACTCAGACCTTCCGACACAATCTTGAATTCATTCCGCGCTCCCGTAATTTTGCGAACTCTGGAAATTAAACTGAGTATAAGCGCTTAAAAATAATATGTCAATCGATGTCTTAATTGGCTATTGTTTAAAGCGGCCGCCAGCGAAGAGCTCTCAGCACAAGTACCGGGGGACGCCGCCTCACAGTCCGCGTAGCGGGCTGAGGCGGCGTCCCTGTCAGCTCTGAAGCAGGCTTCAGGGGAAAAATCAGGAATAAAATACAGCGATCATGTTTGGATCATACAGAGGAAAAGGGGAAGAGAAAAAATTTCTGATTTACGCTAAAGCAGCGCAAAAATGTGCCGATATATATTGAAGGGAGAAGACATAAATAATTCATAAAGTTTACATAAAAGCATAAGGCGCAAGCTAATTAAAGCAAGTCAAAACAGAGATTATGTAAACTTGCCTATTATATTTGCGCAACTTGAAGCTCAAAAATCAGCAAACTTGAGCATTTTCGTAAGTACGCCGGTAAGACCCGGTGTATTGTAATATTTACTACTTAACGATCGTTAAAACAAGACACTAACGTACGTTAAATAATACAAAATGGCTAAAAACTGCATAAAATTATTTAAACGTTAGTTAGGTATTTACAGCTCCTGCGAAAAAAGAAAGCGACATTCTCCGGGTTATATGCCGGTTGATGTCCGCTTTCTTTATATTTTGTAGACGGTATGCGTGACGATGGATGGATGCCGTTGGTATGATGTCGCGACATCAGAGGAATAATTTACAAAACATGCTGGGCAGAATATAAAGATATGAGGTTATAAAACGATAAGGCGGAATGTCTATGACAAAGAAGGTCTGCATTATTGGAGCTGGGCTGGCAGGACTGAGCGCGGGCATTTATCTGCAGCGAGCCGGAATTGAGACGGAAATATTCGAGCTCTCGCACAGGGCCGGCGGCATGTGCGCGGCATGGTACCGGAGCGGATACCGCTTTGACGGCTGTATTCACTGGATGGTCGGGACGAGAAAAGGCGAAATGCTCAATAACATATATAAAGAGGTCGGGGCACTGATGGATGACACGGAGATCTATAATGACGGCACTGTCAGACTTGAGTGTAAAGGGGTGGTCTATGAGATACCCCTGGAGCCTCGTCAGTTTCTAGCGTTTCTCCTTTCGCTGTCGCGGGAGGACACGGCTTACATTCACGCGTTTTGTAAGGATGTCGGCGTGCTCGGCGCGTCAAGTCCCGTTCCCGGCCCTCCATTAAGTATGAAAGATTTTTGCGACATGATAAAATGCAGCTGCGGCTTCCTGCACATTGGCCAAAAATACAGGGGGAAAACGGTCCAAGAGGTTGTAAATGGCTTCAAAAGTGCTATAATCAGGGATATTCTGCTTATGCTGATGCCCTGTGAGTATTCAGCGGCAGCGCTCTTTTTAATGCTCGGCACGCGCATGTACGGCAATGCGGGTTATCCGGCAGGGGGTGCGTCGGGCGTCGCCGGAGGCATGGAGGAGAAGTACAGGTCGCTTGGCGGAAAAATCAGGTTTAATGCAAGGGTTGACGAAATTATTGTCACCGGCGGCCGGGCCGGCGGTGTTCGTTTGAATGGGGTGGCATACAAGTCAGATGGCGTCGTGGCGGCATGTGACGCTTTTTATACGCTTAAAAAAATGCTTCGCGGCAGATACTGCCACCCGCAGCTCGACGCCCTTCTGAAAAGCGCCCCGCTTTTTGAACCGCTGGCGGTCGTCTCCTTCGGCCTGGACAGAAAGCTCGGCATACCATCTTCAATGTCCTGCGAATGCCCCGAGGGGTTCGAGGCCGCGCCTGGTGTGACAAGGCACGGCTTTCACTTGCGTTCCTTTGATTTTGATGCGTCCGCCGCGCCGAAGGAAGGCAGCAGCGTCATGGTCATGTTCAACGCGCCTCTTGAGTGCTGGCTGCGGCTGCGCTTTGAAAACCGGGACGCCTATAGAATCCGAAAAGAGCATATGGCCGAGAGCATCGCCGCGCAGCTCGACGCGCGTTATCCCGGCTTCAAGGATGCCGTCGCAGCCGTTGACGTTGCGACGCCCGTGACATTTATCAGGCTGGCGAATGTATATAAGGGCTCCTACGAAGGCTTCGCGCCGACACCCTCGGCGCTGAAGATGAGAATAAAGAAGACGGTGCCCGGATTGAAGGCTTTCCGCCTCTGCGGGCAGTGGACAACAGCCGGCGGCGGCCTTTGTACGGCCATAACCGACGGCAGAGCGGCGGCAATGCATATGAAGAGAGAAATCAGGTAAAAACGGATTAAAGCCGATTTGCATAAAAAAGGTGTCAAGTTTAAGTAACATACTGTTAAGGGGTTTGTGTGCTCATGACGACTTTTGCTTATATATGCCTGGGGCTTTTCCTGCTGCTGGCTGCCGCGGCGCTTGCGATACTGTATTACGCCTACGGCTACACGGCGCCCGTGCCTCCCGCCATACCGAACACAATCAGGATTGCCTGCGTCGGCGACAGCATCACCTTTGGCGCGCTCGTCAAAAACAGAGAGCTCAATTGTTATCCCGCGCAGCTTGGAGCGCTGCTGGGTCCTGAGTATTCCGTGCGCAACTTCGGCGTCAACGGGCACGCGGCACAAAGAAGCGCCGATAAACCGTATTGGGAGCATAAGTATCTAAAAACGAGCTCCGATTTTGAGCCCGATATCGTACTGCTGATGCTTGGCACAAACGACACGACCGACCGCAACTGGCAGGGCGTTGAGCCGTACATAGCCGATTTGAGAGAATTAGCCGCCCACTATATATCATTGCCCTCGCACCCCGTCGTTTATATCATGACCCCGCCGACACAGTTTTTTGTTGAGAATCCCACGAAGGTCATCCACAAGATGAACAATGACCGGCTTGACGAGATCACTTCCGCACTTAAAATACTCGCCGGAGAACTGGGACTTCCGGTGATCGACATCAACGCCGCCACAAAAAACCATCCGGAGTTTTTCTGTTTTGACGGTCTGCACCCCGATGCCGGCGGTGCGCAGCTTATCGCCGAAACGGTATACGAAGCGTTGGTGTCAACCGAAAAATAGAAACGATTCAGGAGAAATTACATTATGAGAAAGAAAAAAGCCGCCGTCTTGTTGATATGCGCGCTATTAATGGGCCTGCTCATCTCATCGTGCGCAAACAAACAAAATGCCGCAGACGTCAGCGAGACCGGTACTAAAACCCCGGCAATCTCGTCACCGTCGCCGTCGCCGTCACCATCGCCGTCACCGTCACCGTCGCCGTCACCATCGCCGTCACCGGCGTCAGCGCCGCCCGGTACGCCCGCAGAAGGCTTTGCGTTTGAGGAAAAGACATACGCCGACGGGAGTATTCTTATCAAATACCCGCAGATCACGGGCCTGTCCGACAGCGGCGTAACGGAGGTTTTCAACAGCATGATATCCTCCGCCGCGCTCAGGGATGTGAAGGATTTGCCGGCCGGTACGGAATACGAGCTGGTGTATACCGTGACGTTAAATACCCCGGCCGTGCTCAGCTTGTACTTTGAAGGGTACGCCTATGTGCCCGACACCGTCCATCCTTACGCATTCCTGCGCGCCGTCACGATTGATGTTGCCAAACAGGAGCTCGTCAGGCTGCCGTCGCTGCTTAATGCCATTGACGGCGTTGCGGACGTTATATTCTCCGGCACGTACAGCTCCGTGAGTTATGAAATGTCTGCCGAATACGAGACCGCGATCAAGGAAAACCTGAATGTTCTCGATGAGGAATTCTGGCTCGGCGAGCTGAGAAACGCCGATACGGAGCTTTCAGCGACCGTCTCATTCCTGACAAAAGACGCGCTGGTAATTTCAGTTTCCGTGCCCCACGTGATGGGTGACCATGTTGAGATTTATCTCCCGTTCAAGGCTCTGGCGGGCTATCAGACAGATAACTCCATCTGGCAGGAGATCGATAAGTAGCGGAATATCTGATACAGCCGAATAAAAAGCACAGCCTCCAGGAAGAAAGTCTGGAGGCTGTGCTTTTTAGGAAGAGAGGTAGGGTTGCTCTACTTGAGAATCCCGAATTGATCAATAATGTAAGGCGTACCGCCGTCTATGGCCGGCGAGAACTGGTAAGCCGTTGCCGTCAGCTTATTTCCGTCTATCGTAAAACATACGAAGGTCTGAAATGTACTATAATTTTTGTCGCCGATCTTCGGGGCATTCATGGTTTCAAAAAG
>CAZJCH010000201.1:2245-5238 GCA_964544005.1 uncultured Papillibacter sp. | reverse complement strand
GGCGATTAATAATCGCCCCGACACAAAACCACAAACACAGCTCGATTATTTTTTGTATTCGAACTCCAGATTATAGATGCTGACGGTGTCGCCTTCCTTGATACCCATTTCTTCGAGCTTTTCGAATATGCCGTTGTTGCGAAGCATGCGGTCGAAGTAGGCCATGGATTCGGTGTCGGAGAAGTTGGTGTTGCGGACGAGTTTTTCCATCCATTTGCCTTCGATCATCCAGACATCGTCAACCACTTCAATTTTGAGGTCTTCCGGTGCTGTATCAAGCTCGGGCTTTTGGATATATTCGGGCTCATAGATGAGGACAGGCGGCAGATGGGCAAGCTTTGCCGCGGCGGCATTGACGAGCTCCCGGACGCCGCTGGTTGTGGCCGCTGAAATTTCAAAAAGCTCCAAGCCCTGTTCTTTAATATATACTCTGAATTCCTCTAGCTTTCCCGGATCTGCGGCGATATCGATTTTGTTGGCCGCGACGAGCTGCGGGCGCTTTGCGAGATTAGGAGAGTACTGCTCCAGCTCGGCGTTGATTGTTTTAAAATCTTCCACAGGGTCCCGGCCCTCGCTGCCGGAAACATCCACCACATGGATGAGGAGTCGGCATCTGTCGATATGGCGGAGAAAGTCGTGGCCAAGACCTGCGCCTTCCGATGCACCTTCGATGATACCGGGAATGTCCGCCATGACGAAGGACACGCCCTCGCCGGCGTAGACGACGCCGAGGTTCGGAAACAATGTTGTGAAATGATAATCGGCGATTTTCGGGTGCGCCTTGGAGACGACGGACAAAAGCGTCGATTTACCCACGTTGGGATAACCCACAAGGCCCACGTCGGCCAGGAGCTTCAGTTCCAGCGTTACTTCCCTATCCTCGCCGGGTAATCCGCTTTTGGCGAATCGAGGAGCCTGCCGCGTCGGGGTGGCAAAGTGCCTGTTCCCCCAGCCGCCGATGCCGCCGCGGGCCAGGACAAAGGTGTCGACACCCGTCATATCCTTGATAATCGCACCGGTCTCCTTATCCCTGATAAGTGTGCCGTTGGGCACCTTGATGACGAGGCTCTCCCCGTCCTTGCCGGTACAGCCCCTGCCGCCGCCGTCGGCGCCGCTTGACGCCGCGTACTTTCTTTTATAACGGAAATCCATGAGCGTGGACATATTCGCATCTGTCTTTAATATCACGTCTCCGCCGCGCCCACCGTCGCCGCCGTCCGGCCCACCGGCTGGAACATATTTTTCCCTGTGGAACGCAACGGCGCCGTTGCCGCCGGCTCCCGCTTTAACGCGGATTGATGCTCTGTCTACAAACATAAATTTTCCTCATATCAATAAATTCTAGCGAAGGGCTTCGTACAATATTTTAGCCATTCCCGCGCGGGTTATTGCGTCCGCCGGCGACAAATTCCCATACGCACCGGAGACGACGCCCATATTCACAAGTGTTGCCGTGGGTGTGACGGCGTATCCGGAAAGACTGTCCTTGTCGTTGAAGACGCCGAGGCAATCAGGCAAGGCGTCGGAATATGCGATTTTCAGGTCGTCAAGCGCACGGTAAAGGAAGGTGAAGGCCTGTTCCCGCGTCAGCGTGTCTGTCGGGTTGAAGTGCCCGGTGCCGTCGCCCTGGGCGACGGCGACTGCTTCGGCCCAGGCGACCGCCGCCGCGTAATACTCCTCCTGCATGACGTCCGTAAACGATGTGGGGGCTGTGGCAGCCGGTTTTCCCGCCGCTCTCCAGAGCATTAAAACGAAGTCGCACCGGCGGATGGTCTGATCCGGCGCGTAGGTCGTTGGCGTTATGCCGGTGATCACGCCCTGCTCCGTGAGGCCTTTAATGGAGGGTTTTGCCCAATGGTCGGTTGCGACATCATCAAAACCAGCCACCGTCACGGGGAGCGCAACGGACTTGCCGCCGATCGTGACGCTGACAGAGCCTGTTACGCCTGCCGCCGCCCCCGCCGTGAAGAGGCCGGTCTCCGACACGGTGCCAATTTCACCGATGGCGGCGTATTTCGTGGCTGAGAGGTCGGAAACGACGGGGAGCCCGCAGTAAAATGCCGACGCAGCCAACTGGACCGTATCGCCCGGCCAGACCGTCAGCGACGTCACGGGCGCCGCGCCTCCACCGGCTGTTACTTTAAGGTCAGTTGGGTCATAGATGATATGCATCGTCCCGTAGCCTGCCGCCCCTGTGGCGGGCGACGACAGCGTTACCTTGTCGACGCCGTGGACCGCCCCCGCCTTATACGTCGTACCGCTGATGGCGCCAAGCCCGCCGGAGACGGCTGTGGTATCATTTGGTGCGGCGACAGGCTTGAAGCCGCCGTCCATACCGAGATAACTCAGCTCGACAGATGACCCGGCCAGTATGACAGGGCCGTCATTCTGCATATAGAGATATTTAACCAACCCGTCGGGCGCCTTATCCGTCACATACAGCAGATACGCCCCGCATTTCCTTGAGGAGCCATCAGAGGGCCGGTTTTGTACAGCGGCCGTATTGAGCCCGGGTCTGCGGACGCTGATGGAGGAGGAACCGCCGCCGTCGAGATTGACGGCGTCTATACAGTCTCTCGCCAGCATTTCCTCGGCGAGGTTTTTAAGCGTCAATCCGGACGAATGGTCCGATTCCCTGCCGTCAAAGACTAAGGTGATCATGGTGCCATCGTCCTTGACGCCTAGTACCGTCCTGGGATTCTTAGGCGATATGGCCTTATCCCAGGCCGTCTGGTCGGTGATGGCGCCGTCCTTCACAAGAATGTCGCCGCCGCCTGTGGCCCAGCGGGCGTCGTTCAGGCTCGGATCGGAGCAGGCTGTCGTCATGGTGACGGTATCGCCGGCTTTAAATTTCGCGAACTCACTGTCCAGGCTACCCGATGAAGCTGCCGTCAAAACAAGATAGCCGTCGCCGATGGGAACGGCAGTATCGGAGGTCAGCGTTTCGGCGACCTCGAGCGTCATACTCCCCGTTACGGCGGGTGTGCCATCCA
>CAZJCH010000201.1:0-2235 GCA_964544005.1 uncultured Papillibacter sp. | reverse complement strand
AGCGCACGAACCAGCCCGGCGTCGATGTGCGGGTGGAGACGGTCGAGAAGGCAGAGCTGAACAGATAGAGGCCACCCGTGTCGGTGCGGAATTTATTGAAGTGGGTCAGCGTTGTGGTCTGGCCGCTGTTCGTCAAGTCGGAAGCGCTGCCGTTGTTTAAGAGGGTGATCGTCACCTCGGGATTGCTTGAAAAATAAACGCTGCCGTCCGGCTTGAAGGCAACCGCCGTATTCTGTTCGGGGCTTGATTTATAAACGCCGTCCTCGACGACGATGCCAAGGGGGACGCCCGTCTGCATGGAAAAGAAGTCCGTATTGACTGCTGCCAGGACGTTTTTTCCCCGGCTCTGGGCATACGTCACCATCTGGTCGACCGTCATTCTCCCGTATATCGTATCACAGGCCATGACGATGGGATACGCGTCACCGCCGCCCGTCAGGCTAAGCTCGTAACTGAACTGCCGCTCCATGTTGTCTATGTACGAGATGGTTTCGGTGTAATTCAGGTTGTCTGCAAGCTGCTGCGTGTTCCTGAAGACGACGGTGCCGGCGCCCGCCGCGGAGGCAGAAGTCATCAGGAGGCATAGCGCCATAGTAAACGAGAGAATGCCGGATATTATTTTTTTCATTATGTACCTCTTTTTTTATGCGGAGCCGGAAGAAGAAGCCTGAATCGGATTTAATGGTATTATACAGAATTCCGACCGGTATTTCAACTTAAGCCCGCAGGTTTGGACCGTTTTCGGCAGTTCCGTCTGAAATGATGTTGAAATCTCACGCTTGTTGGGGTAAAATACTTTAGTTATTTAAAAGTGGATGAATTTACCTGTCACCACAAAATTGAGCCGGTTTTCCGGCGGAATCGGGCTTCACATGGCGGAAAAGAGTAAAAATCCCGTAAAAACGATCAGCCTTGTCATGATCCTCATGCTCATCGGCAAGCTGCTGGGCCTCTTGCGTGACAGGCTCCTGCCGATCAGCTACGGCAGCGGTATTGAAACGAACGCATTCCTGACCGCGAGCCGGATACCGCGCGTCTTCTTTGATATTGTCTTCGCGTCGGCTGTTGCCGCCAGCTTCATCCCTGTTTTCAGCGAGTATGCCGCCAAAAAGGGTAAACGAGACGCCATAATTTTTTCAGGGAATTTCATCACGGTCATCAGTGTCTTTTCGCTGATATTAACCGTTCTCGGCATCATTTTTGCATCACCGCTTGTCCGGCTCTTCGCCGACGGGTACGACGCCGAGACGACGGCGCTGTGCGTATCCCTGACGCGGGTGCTGTTCCCCACCGTCCTTTTTACGGGCGTGGCGTTTTCCTTTGTCGGTATCCTCCAGTCTTTCGACGAGTTCAACATCCCCGCTCTCATCAGCGTGATTGCGAACATCATCGTCATCACCTATTTTTACACACTCAACGATCAATTCGGCATTTTCGGCCTGGCAGCCGCGTTTCTGATCGGCTGGTTTGTTCAAGCCGCCGTAATGGTGCCATCGCTTAAAAAAAAGGGCTTTTTCTTTAAGCCGTCCTTCAGCCTCAAGTCGGAGGGGATGAAAAAAGTCTTTGCGTTTATGCTGCCCGTGCTCGTCAGCACCTGGGTACTGCCGATCAATTTGACGATCAACACGAAATTTGGTTCCCGTCTCTTAAACGGTTTTGGCAGCTCTGCGATTGATCTGTCAACAAACCTTTATCTCATCATCATCGGTGTTTTCATTTTTTCCGTCACAAATGTCATTTTTCCCCGGCTGTCCAGAATGTCAGCCGAGAACGAGACCGGGAGGTTCAGGCAGACCATCTGTGCCACGGTGCATGCCTCGATGTACTTCGTTATTCCAATGACGGCGGGGCTGGCCGTCCTCTCCTACCCTGTTGTCAATCTGTTATACGGCGGCGGCCAGCTGGACGCGGGTTCCGTTTCGATCACGGCGGATGCGCTGCGGTACGTGAGCCTCGGCATGATCGGCTACGCGCTGCAGATGGTTTTGAGCAGGGCGTATTTTGCGCGGCAGGACGGTAAGATACCGCTCATCGCCGGCGCCGCCTCTATCGCGGTCAACATTGTGCTCTGCATCCTGCTGACAGGCGCGCTGAGCGTCAAAGGCTTGGCGATCGCATCGGCCGCAGCCGCGACAGTGAACGCAGTCATATTGATCGTTCCGCTGGAAAGAGCCGGCGAGGGCTTTATCAATAAGGCTTTTGTCACCGATATGGTCAAAATGGTTATTTCAACCG
>CAZJCH010000200.1:3636-5251 GCA_964544005.1 uncultured Papillibacter sp. | reverse complement strand
TCCGGTATTATGCATGAAGAAAAATTGCCGGCTGCCGAGCGGATGCTTGGTGTGCAGCTCTGGCTGAATCTTCCAGCAAAGGATAAAATGGTTCCACCGGCTTATCACAGTATCAAGAATTCTGAAATTGAAGAAATTGAAATTGAGAACGGAAAGCTGAGACTGCTCGCAGGTGAGTTTGAAGGAAGAAAAGGATATTTAAGCAAGTATTTGCCATTGGATTATTACGATTTGCACCTCGACCCCGATGCGTCTATTGTCTTGCCTACACAAAGCGAACGTTCCGTAATGGTGTTCACCCTCTTAGGCGACGCATTTATTGGTGACGCGCTGGTAAAAGAAAAGACGGCGGTAAAACTCACCTCTGGAGACACGGTAGAGATAAAGGCAACAGGCAATAATGCCCAGGTGCTATTTATGAGTTCAAAAGCTCTGTCTGAACCGGTAGTTTGGGGCGGGCCTATCGTAATGAACACAAAGGAAGAACTGGATAAAGCTTTTGATGACTTAAAAAAAGGCACTTTCATACAGAACAAAATATCTTACTAATGATTCTTATTCAAGGTGTCAGTAAATTGAATGATGTCAAGATTGGATGAGTGAGCACGTGAACACGCCGGTAATTAAGGGATTATGGGCACATAGCTCAAAGGCCGAATGACTCGAAGCGGGGGCGAAAGCCCCGGTTGGCGGCTGCGCGCAGCCCGACACCGTTATGACGATGAGCAGAACCTTATCCGCAATCATGTGCTGCTATCGTTTTCCATTCCGCAATTCTCTTTAATTCCCAGGTCTTCGGCGGCACCGTCTGCCCCGCGTATGAGCTTAATCAGAGAGATACCCAACACAGCGGCTATACCGGTAGTAAGAATGTCGGCGGCGGGCTGCGCCCAAATAAAGCCGTCAAACCCGAACAGGTGGTTAAACAGATAGAGCAGCGGGACATAGAACAGAAGCTGACGCCCAATAGTGACCACCATCGCTTGAACGGACTTGCCGAGAGCCTGAAACGTCACCATCAGTGTTACCTGAGCGCCGACAAACGGCAGACCCCAGACAAAAACACGCAGTATTTTGGCGCCCGCCTCAATGGTTTGAACGTCGTTAATAAAGATTCTGATAAAGCTGTCGCCAAACAAGCGGAGGAGTATGCTTCCGGCAATGCAAAGTCCCGTCGTATAAATAAGCGTTAACTTAAACCCTTTACGGAGGCGTCCAAGCTGCTTCGCGCCGTAATTAAATCCGGCAAAAGGCTGAAAGCCCATTGCAAGCGCAAAGATACTCATGAAGAACAGACTGGCCACCCTCATCTGAACGCCATTGCCCGCAACGACATAATCGCCGTAGCGTGCAGAAATACGGTTGCCCAGTATGTTCGAAACGCTCATGATCACGTTGCTTAATCCGGCAGGAATGCCGATGGACAACATCTGAAGCATCATCCTCTTGTTTGGTTTGTAATCCATTGGCTTAATCGACAGAATCGTTTTCTTTGAAAGAAAATACCAAATCCCATAGATAAACGACGCAACCTGTCCCGCAACCGTCGCCCATGCCGCACCCGCCGTCCCCATTCCGCACCCTTCGGCGTCGCCAGGATGACCGCTTCACTGTG
>CAZJCH010000200.1:0-3626 GCA_964544005.1 uncultured Papillibacter sp. | reverse complement strand
ACCACAGGATTAAGATCGGGTCAAGAATAATGTTCAGCACGATACCGATGAGCTGAAGAATCATCGCCTTTTGGGTCGCGCCTTCGCTGCGCATTTGCCCGCTCATGACGGTACCCGCCGATGCGAAGGCCATGAACAGGATAACCACCGAAAAATAATCATCCGTATAGGCAAAAGTCGCATCGCTCGTTCCGATAAGCCGGAGTGCCGGCGTTTTGAGAATCCACAAAATGACGCTTAATAGAAGGCCAACGACAAAGACGGTACAAAACGCAACGGCAGAGGTGTGCCGGGCCTCGTCGTTTTGCTTTGCTCCGAGCATTCTGGATATATAGCTGGAACCGCCGGTGGCGAATATATTGCCCAAGGCTTGCGAAAGCATAAACAGCGGGAACACCAGCGTAACCGCCGCGACCATATCCGGTTCATGAGTCTGTCCGATGAAGAACATATCTGTCATACTGTAAATTGCCTGCGCAAGCATTGCCGCCACCATCGGCAGCGCCAGACGAATGATGGCTGTGCCGACTGGAGCGGTCCCCATCAATTCAATGCCTGTGAATTTTGATTTCCCGTTCATAACTTCCTCCTGCGAAGATAGCGCGATATTAATAGCAGGCTATCATATATTGCCCGGATTTTTCGGTCTTTACCGACCGAACCCATTGCGTTACTTGATACTATCGTAAACAGTGCGAAGCATTCGCAAAAAATCCTGCTGCTGCGTTTCTGTCAAGCGTGAAAGCAATTGTTTTTCCATTTCCTCGATTGCGCGCATATTCGTTTCACGGAACTTCTCACCATCAGGTGTTAGATTGACGAGCTTCACGCGGTTGTCCTCCGGGACGGAAAACCCCTGTACAAGCCCCTTTTCCTCCAATCGGCGCACTATCCCCACGATAGTAGGCTGCGAGACATGAAAACGGCGCTCCAACTCCTTCAGGGGCATCGCCCCCCCGCTGTCATCACCCAGCTCCATCAGAATACGAACCTGCGACAGTGTCAAGCCTTTCTCGCGAAGCTCGTTATTGACGTGTTTGCCAACAGTGTCATGGATTTGCTTTATCAGCATCCCGCAGGTTTCCCGCTTCAACATACAACCTCCCTGTTTCTATGCAGATTTGGTACAGCATACACCAATCGAACGGACTATTCAATAGCATGCTTTTAATATATCCAAGTGAAAAAGGTATTTTTTTACCCTTAAATATTTCATGATTGAAGGAGCTAAAATAAATACATTGATTTAATTCGAAAAAACTTATAAAATAGCTCAATAGCGCGCATTGTTTGTGAAAAGAGCTTTAATTACAAAGAAGGATTTCTGCAACATGAGTAATATGCAGCCAGAAACAGCAAAGCCGGGTATAAAGAAAAAAATACTGAAGTTTGCTGCCTTTGTTGCCATAAACATCAGCATCGTGGCCTACATAGCCGTCAAGGAGTTTGGCCGCGATGCCGGCAATGTGCAGAGTATCGCAAAGCTTGACATCAACATGATATATCTCCTGTTTGCGGCAGCCTGCTTCGGCGTCGCTCTGCTGATGGAGACGCTCAAGTATCATGCCATGATGAAGGCGATCGGCCGCACCGACCTGCGGGGTGCGTATGAGTGCGCCGTATTGGGTAAATATTACGATAATATAACGCCGCTTGGTTCAGGCGGACAGCCCTTCCAGATTTACTATCTCAAAAAGCGGGGTTTAGCAACAGGCGCCTGCGCCGCGCTGCCCATCGCCGGGTTTTTGGCTTTGCAGGCGGCCTTCGTGCTGATAGCGCTTGTTGTGTTCATCTTTAACGGCAGTGTCGCCGAAAATGTCGCCGCCATCAGGATCACCGCCTATGTCGGCCTGGCCTTTTACCTGTTTGTGCCGTTATGCGTCGTTCTGTTGACCATTATCCCGAAAGCCTTCGGCGGCATGGTGCGCGTCTGCGTCAAGGTGCTCAATAAAATGCACATCATTAAGGACTACGAGCTTACCTTGGAAAGCATATTCGGCTCGCTGGGCGAATACATTGAAAGCCTGAAGCTCCTGTGGAAATGTCCGCATTTGCTGATAAGACTCTTAGTCTATTCAATCATCTATCATGCAGCCATCCTGTCCATCCCATTTTTCGTGCTGCGCGCCTTCGGCGGCACACACAGCTGGTGGGTGGTTTTTTCGCTGATGGTTTTCATCTACGCTGCGATTACCATCATCCCGACACCCGGCAACGCCGGCGCAGCCGAGGGGTCTTTCTATGCGATTTTTTCCTCCCTGACAAGCGGCTATCTTTTCTGGGGCGTGGTGATATGGAGAATCCTGTGCTATTACAGCTGGCTTGCATTAGGGCTCGTCACGATTACCGGTAATGCGATGCGCAACAGGAGGCGCCGGGATCAGCGGCAGATTACCGTTTCTCCGTCTGATTAGCGACATGCCAGGTTTTTTCAGTGCCTTCCCTATTTCTTGATATACGGAGGTTTCACTATGGCTCAATACGGCTCGGAAGTCTATCACAACTACGATCAGCCGCATCAATTTGAAAGTAAGAGCAGCTCCGCCGGAACAAAGACAATCACCGAAGCCCGGCGGGAAATCAAAGTCATCCGCGAAACGGACGTCATCGTGGTCGGCGGCGGCCCCGGCGGCATCGCTGCGGCAGTATCGGCAGCCAGAGGCAGCGCAAAGACGATTCTCCTTGAGCGATACGGCCATCTCGGCGGCATGTCCACAGGCGGCCTCGTCAATATCATCCCGAACCTGGGCGATATCTACGGCAAGCAGCAGATCGGCGGCTTTTGCCAGGAGGTCATCGACAGGCTGGCCTTGCGCGGCGCAGCGTGCTTCCCCGAAAACCGCTTCTGGGGCCAAAGCGAAGCGTCGGTTGTCGATACATATCTTAAGGCAAATATGATGCACTTCTATATCAGGAAAAACATTGAAGGCAAATACGTTGTTCTATACACGGCGGTCATTGACCCCGAGGTTGCCAAGGATGAGATGAACACAATGGTCCTGGAGGCCGGCGCGGAGCTGCTCCTGCACACCTGGGTTACCGAGCCCATTATGGACGGCAGCAGGGTCAAAGGCGTGATTGTGGAAAGCAAGGCGGGACGGCAGGCGCTCCTTGGCAAGGTCGTGATCGACTCAACCGGCGACGGAGACCTTCTGCCGGCGACGGGGACCGAAACCGTCGATTATATGATACCCGGGTCCAGAATCGCACAATTCGGCTTTGTCTACTGGATTTCCAATGTCAACCTCAAGAAATACGATGACTTTATGACTGCTGAGCCGGAAAAATATAAAGAGGTCACACAGGAAATCTTTAAGCTGGGCGGCTCGCCTTACTTCTCAAGAGGTCTTCTCGAGCATCAGGAGGGCGTTGTCTGGGTGCATAGGCTGATCGGCTCTCTGCATCAGACCGACCCGGAAGAGATGACCCACATCGACGTGACGACGCGAAACCAGTCCGTCAGGAACTGGGTACTGATGAGAGATTACATGCCGGGCTTTGAAAAGAGTTATATCATGCTCTCGGCGCCGCAGCTCGGGACCTCCGGCGGGCGCCGGATCGTCGGCGAATACTACCTCACCGGGAAGGACATGGACACCGATACGCCCTTTGACGACACGATCGCC
>CAZJCH010000199.1:4108-5271 GCA_964544005.1 uncultured Papillibacter sp. | reverse complement strand
AGCCAGACGCCTAACTACAGGATTTGAGGAGTAACTCGAATATGAATATAGAATTTCTTATCAAAGGCTTCCCCTGGGGGAAGCTGTCACCGCAGGTGACTGATGAGGGACTCCTGTGGCGCGCGGCTGTGTACTGCTGGGTAGCATACGCCGTATGAAACGAATACAGGGAGGTACTTTATGCTTCCAAGTAATAACAAGCTTAAACCCAATGCCCAGACCTTACGTAAATACGCTACAAAAGAAGAACAGCATTTATGGTATGATTTTCTCAAAACGTACCCCGTACAGTTCAACAGGCACAAAGTGATAGGTAATTTCATTGTCGATTTTTATTGCGATAAACTGAAACTTGTGATTGAGCTCGATGGAGCACAGCATTATGAAGAGAACGCACAGAAATATGATGAAGAACGAACCGCTTATTTAAATGGATTGGGGATTACAGTAATTCATTTTTCAAATTTCGAAATTCAAACGAATTTTGGCGTGATATGCGCGTATATTAAGAACTTAATCGGCGAGCCAGAAGACCCTCATCAGTCTGCTTCGCAGCCAGCTTCCCCCAGGGGAAGCCTTGATAAACGGTAGATTTCTATTACACATACGAAAGGAGCCGCGCTATGGTCTCCAAAATACGCTCTCTCGGGCTCGGTGGTATAAGTGGCTACGAGGTCTCGGTGGAATGCTTCCTGTCGGGCGGGCTGCCGAATTTTGATATTGTCGGGCTGGCAGATGTGGCGGTTAAGGAGGCGCGGGAACGTGTCCGGGCGGCAACGAAAAATTGCGGGATCAAGTTCCCGATCAGCCGGATCACTGTCAATCTGGCGCCGGCCAATACGAAAAAAGCCGGGACGGTCTATGACCTGCCGGTGCTTCTTGGTATCTTAGTAGCCGCGGAGGATATCGAACCGATCCCGGACGACTGCGCTTTTTTCGGCGAGCTGTCGCTGTCCGGCGAGCTGCGGCCGGTGACGGGGACGCTGCCGATGGCCCTCGCGGCGGAGCGGGCGGGCATCAGGAAGCTGTTTGTTCCGGCGGACAATGCCGCCGAGGCGTCGTACGCGTCGGGCGTCACCGTTTATCCTGTGTCGCATGTGAACCAGCTCCTCAATCATCTGGACGGCTCGGAGCCCATCACACCGGTAGAGCCCTCGGAGCCT
>CAZJCH010000199.1:0-4098 GCA_964544005.1 uncultured Papillibacter sp. | reverse complement strand
CCGTTTACCCGGAAACGCTCGATTTCTCGGAGGTCAAGGGACAGGAAAACGTTAAGCGCGCTTTGGAAGTCGCGGCGGCGGGCGGGCATAACATTTTGCTCGTGGGGCCGCCGGGCGCCGGAAAGAGCATGCTCAGTAAGCGCCTGCCGACGATCCTCCCCGATATGAGCCGGGACGAGATGATCGAATGCACGGAAATCCATTCCGTCATGGGTCTCACCGACAGGGAAAACCCCATCGTCACGACACGCCCGTTCCGGTCGCCGCACCACACGATTTCGTCGACGGCCATGGCGGGCGGCACGTCGAACCCGAAGCCGGGGGAAATCTCACTGGCCCATAATGGGGTGTTATTCTTGGACGAGATGCCGGAGTTCACATCCGACGTTCTGGAGTCGCTCCGTCAGCCGCTGGAGGACGGGCAGGTCACAATCTCAAGGGCCTCTGCGTCTATTACATACCCTTGCCGATTTATGCTGGTGTGCGCCATGAACCCCTGTAAGTGCGGTTGGTACGGCCACCCTTCGCGCCGGTGTACCTGCTCGGAGCACGCCGTCCAGAAATACCACGAGCGCCTGTCGGGGCCGCTTCTGGACAGAATCGATATGTATATCGAGGTGCCGTCTTTAGAGTTTGAAGAGCTGCGCGAACGTCCGAATACCGAATCGTCCGCGGATATCCGCGCGCGCGTCAATATAGCGCGGAGCAAACAACAAAAGAGATACATCGGAACGGGTTCTGAGTGTAATGCCTATATCGGCTCGAAAATGCTGGACAAATACTGCGCCTTGGACAAGGACTGCGAAAAGCTCATGAAAGACGCCTACGACCGCCTCGGCCTCACCGCCCGATCTTATGACCGCATCTTAAGAGTCGCCCGCACCATCGCCGACCTGGCCGGCAGTGAGGGCATCGAACGCAAGCATCTGGCGGAAGCAATACAGTATAGGACGTATGATTTTAAGGGTGAGAACTAAAAGCCAAGGACGAAGGACTGGTCACCTCGTCCTGCACTTGGGAGGAGTGAGAGCGGATATGAAGAAGAGGCTATTGTATCTAATTGGTTTGATTCTGGCGACAGCGCTGCTCGCTTCCTGCGATCCACCCGCTGCAACGACGGTGCAAACGCCGGAACCGACGGTTAATGCGTCGCCGGTCTCGGCCTTGCCGGAACCATCGCCGTTAATATCAGAGACGCCGGAGCCGACTGTCCCTGCCGATGTGTCACCCACACCGGTGCCTTCCGTACCGACACTGTTGACATTTGATGAAGCGCGGGAGATTTGCGGTACATGGCTCGAAAATCATGCGGATGTGTCATCAGATGCTTTCCACGAGTGGGTCGTTGACCCGTATGAAATACCGCCTCCGACATATTACTTATTTGGAGTGCCGTATTATGAGTTTCCTGTGTCGCACAGCCGGGATGGAGCGTCCGGTTTTTGGCATTCAATACTTGTTCAGGCGGAGACAGGTGCGTTATTATCCCTGTACGAGGTGTGGTCGGATGAGAAGCTCCAAACGACGACTGTAGAATTGCTTGATGATTGGTATGCCGGTGAGCCCGCCTCATACGCACCCGCACGCATGACAGCTGATGAAGCAATGGGGATTTATGATGCATGGCTATATGAGCATTCAGATAATTCATCTGATGATTATAGTTTAGATAAGCAGTCAAACAGTAAGTATGTACTATTCGGAGAGCAGTATTATCGTTTTGATGCCGAAGATGAATGGAAGTATTGGTACAATATACTTGTGCATATGGAAACCGGCGAACTGTTATACATGATGACGTCCGATGGTATGTTTGGAGAAATAAGTATAGAGCCGCTGGACGATTGGCATGACAGCACTAATGCGCAGTAGGTCGAGCCGGAAATACTAGATAAAGTAAGTATTGGCTAAAAGAGTTAAATTTCACAAACGGGACCAACGAACGCAAGCCTCTGGCGGAAGCGATACTATACAGGACGTATGAAAAGGATAGCGATTGATACGCCCACATTTAGACTATCTTTAGTATAGGGCAAGGGCTTTGCCCTTGCCTATTTTGCGTCGAGTTGATAGAATACGTTCAATAATCAAAAAGATAGGAACAGACAATGGAAGACATGATTTTACTCAAGCAGGGCGAGATTGTTTTGAAGGGGCTCAACAGGAGGAGCTTTGAGATGAAGCTCATATCCAATATTAATAAGCGGCTGAAACCCTTCGGGAAATTCAGGATTTACAGCGTTCAGTCGACGATTTATGTGGAGCCGCAGGGCACGTGCGATATGGACGGGGCGTATGAGGCGGTCAAGACGATATTCGGGATCGTCGCGGTTTCGCGCGCGGCGGCGTGTGAGAAGGACAAGGACGCGCTCCTGGAGATGGCAAAGCGCTATCTGGGCGACGAGCTGAGCAGGGCGAAATCGTTTAAGGTGGAGGCCAAGCGGTCGGACAAGCGCTTTCCGATGACGTCGATTCAGCTGTCACAATATGTGGGCGGGGAGCTGAATGATTTATACCCGCACGTCAAGGTTGACGTGCATAACCCGGAATTCACCGTCCATCTCGAGGTCCGGGATTACGCCGCGTATGTCCATGGGCCCAGCGAAGAAGGGGCGGGCGGCATTCCTGTGGGGATGGGCGGCAGAGCGGTGTCGCTATTGTCGGGCGGCATCGACAGTCCGGTTTCGACCTACATGATGGCCAAACGCGGCGTCACGATCATACCCATCCATTTTTTCTCTTTTCCCTACACCTCGGAGCTGGCGAAGGAGAAGGTCATCGAGCTGACCCGGATTTTAACGCAATACTGCGGCCGCATGAAGCTTGAGATCGTGCCGTTCACACATATTCAGGAGGAGATACGGGAAAAATGCCCCGAAGAGCTTTTTACGCTCATCATGCGCCGGTTTATGATGCGCATATCGGACAAAATCGCCGATTATAATGATTGTAAGGCGCTCATCACGGGCGAGAACCTCGGCCAGGTCGCCAGCCAGACACTGGAGGCGATGTCCGTCACGGAGGAATGCGCGATACTCCCTGTCCTGCGCCCGGTGATCGGGCTGGACAAAAAGGATATTGTTGCGACGGCTTATAAAATCGGCACGTTTGAGACGTCCATCCTGCCATATGAGGATTGCTGCACTGTTTTCACGCCGCGCCATCCAAGGACAAAGCCGCGCCTGGACGACATTCTAAAGGCGGAGGCGGCGCTCGACGTGAATGCGCTGGTGAACGAAGCGTTCGCCAACATTGAACGCATCATCCTCGGCGCGTAAAAATCAGACATAACGATTGACGGCGGGCATCATACGTCCTAAAATAATAAGAAGGAAAATCGGCCAGCATATGGAGGTGTTGTTATGACTTACACGGCGGAAATCATCGGTGTCGGCACGGAGCTCCTTCTCGGCAACATCACGAATACCGACGCGCAGGACGTTTCGAGAGCGCTGTCGGAGATCGGCGTCAACGTATACTTCCATACCGTCGTCGGCGACAATCCGGAACGGCTCAAGCAGGCCGTCGCCATCGCGCGCAGCCGCGCGGACATCATCATTACAACAGGCGGCCTCGGCCCCACATGCGATGACCTCACGAAGCAGACGCTGGCTGAAGCGTTCGGGAAAAATCTGGTTTTCAACGAGAACGAAGCGCAGAAGATCCGGGATTTTTTTGAAAAGCGCCTGCACAACATGAAAATGACGGAAAACAACTTTCAGCAGGCTTATCTGCCGGAGGGTTGTACAATATTCGATAACGGCGTTGGTACGGCGCCGGGCTGCGCCTTCGAGTCCGACGGAAAGCATATCCTCATGCTGCCGGGTCCGCCGCGGGAATGCAACGCGATGCTCATAAGCTGCGCCATCCCGTATCTGAGAAAGCTGTCGGATCAGGAGATTCACTCCCACAACATCCACATCTTCGGCATGGGCGAAAGCGCCGTCGAGGCGGAGCTTAGGGACATGATGAACGCTATGGAGAACCCGACACTGGCCCCTTACGCCAAGGAAAGCGAGGTTCTCTTACGGCTGACGGCCAAGGCGAATTCAAAGGGCGAGGCCGACGCCATGATGACCCCGGTTCTCGGTAAGATAC
>CAZJCH010000198.1:2654-5295 GCA_964544005.1 uncultured Papillibacter sp. | reverse complement strand
GGCGGCAACTCGGCAACATTCACACAAATCCCTGTCGATACTGAATATGAGGTTTCTGAAGTATCACTGCCGGACAATTGGTCAAAGGTTTCTATAGTCAGCGACGATTCTAATCCACCTGCGGACACGATTGACCCCCATAATGATCTTGATATCGTGACTGTAACGAACAAGTATACATATACGCCGCCGGTTAATCCTGAATATGGATCTCTGAAGATAGTAAAGGCGCTTGACAAAACAAGTGCGACATCATATGGCACTTCCCCTGACTTCACAATCCATGTTGTGTTCAGAGGCGACAACCTTAATGATATCGATCCGCCTTCCGGCACCAACAATCCGAGCGGCGTTTATGATGTGACACTTGCCATCGGAGGCGAGGCGACCTTTGAAAACGTCCCTGTCGGCACCTCTTATGAAGTAACGGAACCGACAATGCCCTCAACAGACTGGACTAAAACAGGGATCGATAATGATGATTCAGCTGAACCCTATGATACGATTGATTTTGAAGAGGACATCGACGTCGTCACCGTAACGAACAAGTACACCCAGCCGTCCGCAACAGAAGGAACGCTGACAATAGCAAAGTCAACGTCCGGCTTTACCGGCGAAGTTACACCGCAGTTCGAGATTATCGTAAGCTTCGTGACTGAGACTGAGGCTGTAATCGGTTATGACAACGATTATGTGACATATGATGAAGAGCGCGGCACCTACTCAGTCCTTCTGCGAGGCGGACAGTCAACAGCATTCACAGGTATTCCCTTCGGGACGATATATACGGTTGTCGAGAATAAAGAGCTGCTTGATGATTGGTCATATGAGGGCGGCGATATAGCGCAGGGAGCGTTCGAGGCCAGCCGAACGGTAACGATCTACAACAGCTATGAATCCGATGACCCTACGCCCACGCCTACTCTTCCCCCTCCCGAGGTAACCATGGACACTGCTGATTTGATCATCACGAAGACCGTCTCCGGCGATGTAGATGTCGCCCCGGACAGCAGCTTTGATTTCACAGTCACATTTACACCCGGCGGAACGAACCGCTGGAATATCCTTGGCATTGACGCTCCCGATGACTTGGAAGGCGATAACGGTACGTACACCTTCTCGCTGAAGGCCGATCAGTCCATTACCTTCAAAAGCATCCCGGTCGGCACGGAATATATCGTGGTTGAGACAACTGAGCTTGCAGACGGCTGGTCTGCCGGTACGCTGACAGACACCGATAGCAGCATCGGCGCAAACGGCGCGTTAGCGACCATAGACAACATCTATACGGATCAGTCGGTGGCGGGCGCCAGTGATGAGGCTGACACTGAGGAACCTCCCGTCAGCGATGACGGCGGCGCAGTCGCAGGCGATGTCGACGTACTGCCCCAGACGGGCGGATTCTCAAGCTCAACCCTGCTCGGCATCTTTGGTCTGATACTCATCGCCATAGGTGGTACAGCATTCACGATCCTCAGAAAAAAGACCGACGGCAAAAGTAAGCGCTGACTTAACAGAAAATAGTAAAGACAAAGTTGAATGCGGATAAAATTATCCGCATTCAACTTTGTTACTTTTTGCGTCTGCATGCTAGATTTAATGGATAATAAAGAAAAAGTAATAAAATATTTCGGAAATATTTTATATTCCCATATTATTACACTTTTTCGAATGAGAATCATATCAAAATTTTGAGATTTTTTTTTCGTATTTTGAGAATAGTTATTCAATTTGAGAATCGTCTCAAAAGACAGTTTATGAATATTATATACAAAATTTTCTTGACATTTTCAGTAATTTGTGTCATAATTCTGACTATAGTTACAAGGTATACGAGGGCAAACCCGCTGAAAAACGGGGACGCAAAGCTCAGGAGCCTGAACCACAAACGCATACTTGTTTCAAACAAGTCCACGTTTATGGAGGCAGTCCGGCCGCATTAAAGACGTTTTAACGTGCTTGATGCGGTTTTTGTTTTCCACTTATACCAAACGGAACAGAATACAGCGAACTTAAGAGGGCAAACCTGTCGAAAGGCGGGGACGCAAAGCTCAGGAGCCTCATAATTAGAGTGGATCATTCACTTTGATTAGGCAGTCCGGCCGCATTAAAAACGTTTTTAACGTATTTGATGCGGCATTTTTATTTAGTTTTCGCAAAACACCCGGCAAGTATGAGGAAGCAACGTCTAAATTTACTAAGTGAGGTTAGAGAGAAATGAAAAGAAGAATATTCAACCTGGCACAAAAACATGGAGCAAAAGCCGTTGTCCTGCTGCTTCTGGTTTCGTTAGTACTGACCTTCCTCCCCGCCAATCAGGGCGGTTATGCGGCAATCGGCGACGGCCAGGCTATTGAGGAAAAGACAGGTCAGCAAGACGCTGTGCCGTCTCTTGAGGACGGCGAAATCTGGACGGGCAAAACGGTTGACCCGCGACCGGAAACTACAGCGTTTGAGGCCGAGGACACTATCAAGGCCAACGATTTCCTTCGTGTGACGCTTTCCGCGCTTGGTCAGGAGTTCACCACAACAAGCAGCGAAAATGAAATTGTCGACGTCGTCTTCGTATTGGATGTTTCCGGCAGCATGGATGATAACGACAAAATTGTCCGTTATTCAGGGATCATTAAGCAAAAGGGTA
>CAZJCH010000198.1:0-2644 GCA_964544005.1 uncultured Papillibacter sp. | reverse complement strand
ATCTGCTGATAATTACATTGAAATGTATTATTTTGATAACGACAAAATTGAGAACGCCGTGTCTTCAATCAATACTGCAATTGAGACGATTCGTGGCTTGAACAGCGAAAACCAAACCGGTGTCGTAACGTTTTCTGGTGGCTCCAGCGCGTTTGTGGGTTTAACAAGTGATGCCTACAGTCTTAATGTTGATGGTGATTACTTAAAAAACAGCAAAAACGGCAATGCTGTTCATGTTGATGGCGGCACGAATATCCAGACTGGGTTAAATCAAGGCTATAATATGATCAGTTCCGCTAGTAACCTTGATGAGGCCACACCGGTTATGATCGTTTTGACAGACGGTGTGCCCTGCTACTATACCAGTGCCTATACATACATGCCAACCACTGCAACCTTTCCCAGCTATGGATGGGCGCAGGATGGGTATGGTCATCTGACAGGACCGGACGCATCAACAGGGCTTGTTAATAACGGCATGACGGCGGCTGCGTATACAATCAGGCAGGCCGCCTATATAAAGAGCCAGATGCCCAGCCTTGAAATCTATACGATCGGTTACGGCACCGGAAGAAACCTTCTGGCCAACGCCACGCTCAACCCCACCGAGTCGAGTATTAGTGCTTGTACAGGCGGATGGGATCAGGACCTGTATCAGAGACTCGGCAGCACCAGTGCGGCGGCAGCGGCAGCGGCATACTGCTACCCAGCCGGCTCCTATTCCGGTACGTCTCTTGATTTGGACGAGCTGACTGAGGCATTTTCAAGTATTGTTGAAGAAATCAGCAGGAACTCACCGCTTGCGGCAGACACGAATCTTGTCATAACAGATACAATATCGGACGATTTCCAGCTGTCAAGTCCGGTAAGCTTCGAAGTGAAAATCGGTTCTGACAGCCACACGCTGACTTTGAGTGACGACGTCTATAAAAACGCCGAGCTCAGCGGACTGACTGTTGCGTTAAACGGCGGCGAGCTGACCTGGACGATACCGGAGACTCTCGTTCCGAATAACTACTATAGCGACGGCTTGGTAACCGTTAATCCCATTACACTGAATTTCCTTGTTGAGCTTGACGGCAACAGCGAAGCAAACGTCAATTATTACACAAATTACGACAGCAAGCCTGCTTCCAGTACCCCGGCCGGTGCCCGCTCCGTCTTTACACCGGCACTGACGAACTCTTATTATTATGATATTTCAGAGGATTCCCCACCCAGTCAGAAAAACAATGTCGGCTTTATTCCCGGCTCGGACAACGCAGCCATCCCCATGCGCAATACCGGTATGATCCTGCTGAATTCGATTATTGGTGATCTGACCGTTAAAAAATACGTAGATGCTTACGGCGGAACGGCGCCGGTAAACGCGAGCTTCGACTTCACCGTCACGATCGACGGCAATGCGTATAACGGCGGCGCCAAGAAGTATACTTCGTCGAGCGACACGACCGGTACGACCATCACTGTGACAAGCGGCCGTATTACTCTCAAGCACGATGAACGCGTCACCTTCAGCGCGATGCCGAAGGACACGAGCTTCATCGTAACTGAAGACGAGTATACCGACTACAGCACATTGATCGCCGTTGAAGGCGGAACGGCCACCCCATCAGGAAGAACCGTCAGCGGAAAGATCGACGCCGCTCCAGACCATAATATCGTCAGCTTTAAAAACACTTATTATCCTACGGCAGCGATCGATATCACAAAGACGATCAGCAGGCTGTACGACAGTGTTGTCATCCCGGCAGGGGCAGTATTCCCGTTTGGTCTTTATACCGCTCAGAATGAAACGTCCAATGTCTCTGATGCCAGTGCCAGCGTAACGACCGTAGAGGGTGGCGGCACAACTTACAAAACACAGATGACAGTCCAGATAAAAAAACTCGCTGAGCTGAATCTCATCGGTAAAACGCTCTATATTCATGAGGAAGCACCGATCAATGCCGGTACAGGCTGGATCAGGGATGACAGCTATTACCCCATTTCGATCGATAATAATGGTAAAGTCACCTACAGCGGCAATAACACATCAGCAGCAGAATTGATAAATAGGTACGTTCCGGAATCCCAGCTTTCCGTTACCAAAACTGTGTCCGGCACCGGCAGCACCGACAAACTGTTTAATTTCACAATCAGCATCATCGCACCATCAGACAGCTACCCGTACAGCTACACGCTGACCGTCCCCGGCCAGACAGCGCAGACTCTGACGGGCACCGGCAGCAAAACGGTCGCTATCAGCTTGAAGCACAATCAGACGGCTGTTATCACCGGCATCCCCGTCGGCACACCGTATAGCGTCACCGAGGATAATTATAACGCTGAAGGCTACTACACAGGCTTGACAGGCAATACTGTGTCCGGCGCAATTATCGCGGTCAATACACCTGTCACCGTCACCAACACCTTTAAGACGCGTGACATCACGATCAAAAAGGTCGTCAATGGCATTGAGCCGGACGATACGACATCGTTCAGCTTCACCCTGACTTACGGCGGCGTCTCCACCCCCTTCACGCTTGACAAGAGCAACGAGTTCGAAAAGGTGTTCACGAACGTTCCTGTCGGCGCAACCTATACGGTGACGGAGACCGCAAATGCCACTTATAAGACAACGATCGAAAAGCAGATTGGCAGC
>CAZJCH010000197.1:3458-5312 GCA_964544005.1 uncultured Papillibacter sp. | reverse complement strand
CGATTTCCTTTATCTTCATGGCCGCCTCGTGGGTGACCTCAGACTCAAGATTCTTGATGAGATAGGCTTTCGCTTCCTCGACGGTGTATCCGGATATTTTTTCGAGCATTTCGAACTGGCTGCGCTTTAAAGCGGCAACCTCTTCGTGCGAGGCTTCCAGCTCCGAGAGCTTTTTTGAGAGCGCTTCTGTTTTCTTCTCTAATATATCAGACTTTTTGTCAAGCGTTTCTTCTTTTTGCTGGAGCCTGCGCTCCTGCTTCTGGAATTCTGCGCGCCGTTCCCGGACCTCGCGCTCATATTCGCTGCGGCTTCTGTGTATCTCTTCCTTTGCCTCTAAAAGCGCTTCGCGCTTCTTGCTTTCTGCCGCTTTTATGGAATCATTGATAATTCTCTTTGCTTTCTCCTCGGCGCTCTGTATTTCACGCTCGGAGACCTTCTTCCGATAAGTTATACCCAGAAAAAAAGCGACTATAATTAAAAAAATCGCTACAAATATTGAGACTATCAGTACAACTGGAGTTAAGGTCATGGTAAGTATACACACCTCCATTTCATTATTTTTTTATAAACATACACTGTAACATTTAGACCATAATTTATCATTTTTGTGAAAACTCCCCAACATTTCACAAAAAGCATCTGACCATCTGAATTATTTTACAACCCCTTGAGTGTTATGTCAAGTTTAATTGTTTAAAGTGATGTAAAATACAGGCATTACCGCTGAGCCGGTAATGCCTGTGCCAATTATGTTCTGACCGTCTGCTACATATCCAAAACCGTTCTGCTGATCAGATCGTTCTGGCCGGTGATATGCAGCTCCACGAAGTAGGCGGAGAAGCCGGCGACTCTAACCACAAGATTCTTGTAATTATCAGGGTTCTTCTGGGCGTCCTTCAGGGTTTCGGCAGAGATGACGTTAATCTGGAGCTCCATGCCGCCCAGCTCAAAGTAGGTCTGGATCAGCTGGCTGAGCTTGGCGATGCCGTCCTTGCCGTTTAAAGCCGAGGGGCTGAATTTCATATTGAGGAGCGTTCCGTTGGCAAAGGACGTCTGGTCAATGGACGCCACGGAACGGACAATGGCGGTGGGGCCGTTTTTGTCCATCTGCTGGACGGGCGAAATGCCGTCGGCTAATGGAACGCCGGCGCTCCGGCCGTCGGGCGTGGCGCTTGTCATCATGCCGAACATGACGTTGGCCGTCACCGGGAACATCGCCGCCGTGTAGCGGCCTCTGGGGCCGGTGCAGGAGATAACCGTCTCCGCGAAGGACTCCGAGGCCCAGGCGGCCAGTGCGTCGACCTCGGGAACGGCGTTGCCGTAGTGGGGTGCCTCGTTTTTAATGTACCGCTGAAGCTCCTCGTAGCCCTCCCAGTTGTTCTTTAGTGCGTCGTAGAGCTCGCGGGTGGTGCACTTTTTCGTGTCGAAGCACAGGTGCTTGATCATAAACAGGGAGTCGGCTACATTGCCGATGCCGATGCCGGGAACGCCGCTGCCGTTGTATTTGGCGCCGCCGTACATGACGTCCATCCCCTTCTCCATGCAGCCGCCCATTGTGGCGGAAACGACGGGGAGCGGCAAAAGCTCGCGCGTCACGTATTCGGCGTTGTTGTTGACCATGACGTGCCAGCGGACGAAGAAGTCAACCTGCTTCTTGTAAGCCTCCTTCACCTGCTCGAAGGACTCCATTTCATACAGATAGCCTGTCTCCGGGCCCACCTGCTGGGTGCTTGTGGTGCCGCCCCGGGGGCTGAACAGCGGCTGGAACAGACTGCCGTTGTTGATGCCCAGCAGCACAGCGTTGGGCAGATTGATGTAGGACATGCTGCCGGTGCCGCCGCAGGCCGGCCAGTC
>CAZJCH010000197.1:0-3411 GCA_964544005.1 uncultured Papillibacter sp. | reverse complement strand
ACGTCGTCGTTTTCAAACGTCGGCAGGCCGCCGCAGATTTTCGTCGTCTCAATGGCCGCTTCCCAGAGCGCCGACGGTGTGTTTTTGTGGATGCGCAGCGACTGCGGGGGGTCATGCAGGACAAGGCGCGCGACGCTCTGGAGCATCATGTAAGTGACCTTGTTGGACGCGTCTTTCCCGTCCTTGTCGACGCCGCCCATACACATCATCTGGCCCGAGGTGTACCCCGGCGCAGACTGGGTGGCGCCGTTGGACCAGGGCTTGTTCATTTCGGCGACCTTCAGGTAGAAGAGATCCAGAAGCTCCTGGGCGTAGGCCTCCGTGATCGTGCCGTTATTCAGATCCCTTTCAAGGAAATCGCCGAGATACTGATCCACACGGCCCATGGTGATGCCGTGCATGTTGGCCTCAAGACAGAGGCACGTCTGGTACATATACAGGCACTGGAGCGCCTCGTGATAGGTGCGGCAGGGGTTTTCCATGCACCAGTCCAGCACCTCGCCCATTTTCAAGAGCTCCGCCTTCCGCGCGGGATTCTTTTCGATATCCGCCTTTTCTCTTGCAAGGGCGGCGTAGCGCTTCGTCAGGGTGATCATACCGTCGCAGACGATGGAAACAGCCCGGTAGAAGTTGTACTGCTCATTTGTATTGCCGGGCATGGTCTGTGTGATAATTCCCGCCATTTTCTGTTCGGCTTCTTCTTTGATGGCCTTGAAGCCGACGCGGATGGCCTTGTCGTAGCCTGTGACGAAATGGCCCACCGGCGTGTCGCTGATGCACATACGCCCGATCATTGTGACGCCGTTGAAGTCGTGGGGCGCGTATTCGTCCATATAATAGGCCTGGGTTCTTGCATGGGTGCTCTCGCCCTTAAGCCAGTAATCGATGGTGTCGCCTACATATTTTTTGTCCTCTTCGGAAATGTCGTACGGGTCGATCTCGCGGGTGGTGATGGTGCCGCCGACGATCTCGTCCTTGATAAACGACACACAGTTTTCGGGATACAGCGCACCCGCCCTGTATTTGGCGGACTGGGCGCCGACGATGACCTCACCGTCGCCGATGCGGACGGGCATCTTTTCAAAGACCTCCCGCATCGCCTTGGCCCGGCGCAGGATACCGCTCAGGGCGGGGTTGTCCATATAAAACTCGGTGAGAAGCTTATACCGCGCGATGCAGACCTCGGGTCTTGTGTCCCGGTAATCCTCACGTAATTTTTTAACACGGTCTGTCGCGGGTTTGAGGGTCCAGCTCATTATTCCTCCATTCGTTCCGCGGACGGTTCATTTCATCCGCCGCGGCTGCCGCCTTATGACGGGCGGCTCGCCTTATTTAAGGAGCTTGATACCTAATATAATAAGCGATTTGGCACCTTAAAACAACCGTAATAATGCATAATACTAATATCCCATTGAAAAGGGATATTAGTATTATGCCCATGTGCGCGCTCCGCGCTTGCAGCAGGAGTATCTTATTCTTAACGTCCAATCAGCAAAATATAAACAAAAAGGGGCGCAACCCCCTTGGTCTAACTTATGATCTATCTTGCCAAAGGTATTTCAAAAAACCATATAAATAAAAAAGCTAAAACGGCAGATATCGGCCAAGCAAACAATGGTTTTTTGTAATGCAACAAGATCATTGGAAACATCACGACATTAAAAACAAGCGAATGAATTATGTGCCATCCATTAAAATATCTAAAATCGCCAATCAAATGTGCCAATAATTCCATGGCCGAATAAATAGCAGCCCATAGAACGATATAAAAAATACATTTCTTTGCAGTCTTAGGCAAGTGAGACAAATACATTATAACCGTACTCGGATATAGAACCGCCGTTATACTTATACACAGAAATGGATACCGAACCGCGAGATCGTTAAATGCCCACAAAGGCTTTTGATAAACGAGCAGATCGCAGACGATATTACCAATGAACAAATATAAAACTGTGGAATAATATTCTTTCCAGTTTCGCCATTTACCTGATCTCCAGCATACCAGAGTCAGAATAACAGCAAATATACTAAAAACCATAATCGGCCTGCCTAGTGAAATATAATAGTTATAATAGGCCAATATTTGTCTAATATTCGTGTAAATATAGGAATGCTAACCAAGTTTAATGCTGAGTCGATCATAGTGGTCAAAAAACGTAAAAAAACAACCAGAAGGATTACGGACGTGTCTCAAAGGTTTAAACAACCTATTTTGAGACACGTCCTATTCAGCTCTATTCGCCTTCGTAGAGTTATATCGCTTCACGGCGATATTCGACCAGTGCCGAGTAATATTGCCTGCCGGCTCGTTCGGTTGGCGAGGGCAATTTAGGCAAGGCAAGATAAAGAAAACAAGCTGCTGTTACGAAAGCTCGCAGCCTGATTAACGCTTTTTCCCTTCTTTACCGTTTTTTACTTTCATTGCTGTCTTTGCTGTCCTTGTTGCCCTTGTTGTCCTTGTTATCTGAATTTAGGTCACCTCTTTCAATCCTGCGTGAAAAAGTGACGAAGCTTGGCCATAACATTCCGTTCTTATCCATAATTGGTCCCCGATTTCTATATGCTTCCGGGTACTGTTGATTTTCATATACGCCCATAATCAATGAACCTTTCATAAAAATTTTTGATGCTATTGACCAACAGAACCTTGACATTGGACAATACTATAATATGCACAAGTTACATTGAAGGTACCTAAGCAGGAGTATCAGCGGTTTGAGCGATACTCCTGCTTTATTGATAAAATTAAAATGTTTAGCTCACTTTAATCATTGTTTAGTAAACAGGCTTAACTTCGCGGCATTGCCCTCTTGTTTCAACGCCGCCTATTCCTCCAACACCGGAAAATACATCTTTGGCTATTGTGTCTATATCAACAATATTCTTAATAGAGGTATTTGCAAGTTTACATGCAACATATACCGGGTCGGTAATATTAATAAACAACCTATCGGGAGAACTTGCGAAGTTCGCGCCCGCTTTCATGATAGCTTCATAATGTGATTTACAGCCGCCCGCAATAATAACTAACTCATCGTAATTGGGATTATATTCTCTCGCTATTTTAACGCATTCAACAAAATACTTGGAATTACTATAATCATTTATATCCATTGAATGATTTGCTTTCTTTTTAAGTGAATCATGTCCTGTAATTACTAAAATGTTAGGCTTATATTGCTTTAGTAAATCTAATATGGCAATTGGTTGCTTGCTTTCCTCTATACTGGCTCCGATAGCTGAAACGCCTGATTTTTCATAACGCGACATACAGATTTTTAAATAGAAAGGGTCCCCGTCAATGTGGAGCACTATGCCACATTTCATACCTGATGATACTGGAAAGCTGGCATCATTGCTTCTGATAACTATTTGCTGTTTCCAATTCGTGATTAAGTGTTCTTTATA
>CAZJCH010000196.1:0-5320 GCA_964544005.1 uncultured Papillibacter sp. | reverse complement strand
ATCGAATATAATCGGGCGATGATGCTTCTGGCTGTGCTTGAAAAACGCAGCGGACTTCGGGTCGGCGGCTCGGATGCTTATATTAACGTAATTGGCGGCCTGACGATCGACGAGCCAACCGCTGATCTGGCAGCAGTCCTGGCTCTGGCATCGAGCTTCATCGACAAGCCGGTCAGAGACGATCTGGTCGCCTTGGGAGAGGTCGGCCTGTCTGGAGAGCTGCGGCCTGTTTCACAGCTCAGCCTTAGGCTGGCGGAGATCATCAGGCTTGGTTTTGGGACATGCATATTGCCGAGGAATTCCATGGGCAAAAGCACGGCACCTGAAGGCTTGAAAATATTGACAGCGCGATCGATTTCTGAAGCGATCAGTTTGACGCTTATGGCTGAAAAATAACCTCCGTAATTATTTGTTTCGTTTAATAAAGTGGACGCATTTGTCGGACGATTGCTCCGGCTTGCCCCGTGATGCCGCGCGCTCAAGGCTGCAGTAGCCATCTTTCTGGTAAACACAGTCACCTGTACACGGTATAAGACTCATAATCTAATCGCCTCCAAAGCTATTTTGCGCAGACACCCACAAAATATGATAAAAAATCTGCGGCGCGCCGCTTTGATAAGATACCCGATTATGACCGAATCTGATACGTGAGGAAAAAACGGTATGGCTACGAATACGAAAAAAATCGTACTGTTCAGTACGAGAAGCAAGAAGCATTTGTCTCAGAGAATTAAAAAGAAAAAGTCGGTCAAAAAAAGGCTGTTGATTCTGGGAATTATCGTCGCGCTTTTAGCGGGTCTTTATTGTACGGCAGTATTCTCAAATATTCCGTTTATAGAAAAGTGGCGCGATATCTACATAGAAACTGCGATGGACACATATTCACACAAATGGCTGGCGACATTTTTTATACCGAAATCTGTGATCGACGAGGTAATGGCAAAGAAGGAGGCACTTATCGCCAGCCAGCAGGATCTCGTAAGCTCATGGGAACCCGTCGTGAGCCCGAGTCCAAGTCCAAGTACGGAGCCGAATGCGTACGCGAGTGCTCCGGTTTCCGAGGAACCCGATCATACGCTGTTGGAGTTTTTGGAGAAGTACGATGAGTTAGACGAAACAAGCTTCAACGATTACATTTCAAAAAATCTGAACCTGATCAAAAACGGTTATGACAGGCTGCTCATCAATGAGACAGGCCCGGACAGCGACGGAACGCCGATCTATACGAAAAACGGCGACCAGATTATTCTTATTGACGCTGAAAACAGCGTTTTGATTGCCGAAGTCAAAGGCGAAGGGTATGTCGGCAAACTGGCGATTGTGAAGGACCCGTCGAGAGTCAAGCTCGGCATATCCAAATATCTTGGCGATATTGGACAGACTGTCCAGACCATCGCAAAAAACAACAACGCGTTGCTGGCTATCAATGCCAGCGGCTTTGCCGACCCCGAATGGAAGGGCAACGGCGGAAAAGTCGTCGGACTCCTTGTCTCAAACGGTAAGATTTATAACAATCCGATAAAAAACGGTTATCTGAATATAGGGTTTGCCTATGACGACCGCCTCTATATCGGTTTAAAGAAGGATGAATACCGCGACGCCGTTGAGTTCATACCGGCGCTCATCATCAACGGAGAAAAGGTAACGGACGGCTCGACAGGCTTTGGTATCCAGCCGCGGACAGCCATCGGTCAGAGGGAAGACGGCACGGTGCTGCTGCTGACGGTTGACGGCCGGCAGATCGGCTACAGCCTGGGCTGTACGGTAGGCGACTGCGCAGACGAACTGCTTGAATACGGCGCCTTTCAAGCGTCTAATCTCGACGGCGGCAGCAGTACGGTCATGGTCTACAGGGGTGAGGTCATCAACAAGCCTTCCAGTGCCACTAATGTCGGTCGTCTTGTTCCGGACGCCTTCATCGTAGAGTATGCGAACGCGGATCATCCCTAAAAAAGGTTCAGATAAAAAGCCCTCTGCACACAGTCGGAGGACTTTTTCATTGACATGGGGTATAGAGTGTGGTAAGAATGACTAGAAAAGTCCGCAGGCAGTTGACGAAAGGGTGTCTTTTTTGTATTTCAACATATTTGATATGATCATGCTGGTTCTGAGCGCCTTCTTTATATGCTGTATTGCTTTAAGCGTTTCACACATAAGAAAGGGCAGAAAACAGTTTGGCAGAGCAAAGTACAGAATACATAGCAAATCGCAGAAATTATTGAAAACAATAATTCTCGTGAGCTTGCTGATTACCTTCATAGAAATTTCTCTTTCTGTATCAGCACCTGATCACCGGATTATCCTATCGGCAATGCTCGTCGCGCTGGCCACATTCCTGTACAGTATGAACAACGGTTTGACGAATGGCATCAGTGAAAACGGCTTATTTATATGGGGCGGCTTTGTCAGTTGGGAGAAAATCAAAAGGTTCAGGATCGATGATGAAAAAATTATTCTGACCATAACAAATATGATTCAAAAGTCTGAAATTGAAAGCAATATCGAGATTGTATATGACCTAAACGAAAAAAGCGGAATCGTCGATCTGCTCAATAAACACATCGGCGGAAAAGCATAAAGAGTTAAAAACCTTTCTTAATGTCTTAAAATGTTGAATTAGCCCCTTCTAATTGAACAAAATTTTTATTTTGTTCAATTATTGGTGAATATTCCAATAGACCTTCCCTTCAAATAATAGTATGATATTCTCAGGATATCGTACTATTTTGTTTGAGGTTATGATATGGATTACAGAATTGAAGCGCCGGATATTATTCGGGAGTTTCTTGTGTATCACGAGACGATCAAGGGACATTCAAATAAAACGGTCGACGAATACTTTCTGGATTTGAGAACGCTGTTCCGATTTTTGAAAATGAAAAAAGGGTTGGTCCCCGCGGGAACGCCTTTTGAGGAAATTCAGATCAGGGACATTGACCTCGAGTTTGTCAAAAGCGTCACACTCCCGGATATTTACGACTATCTCGCTTATCTGGCGCGGAACAGGGCGCGGAATATTCACAGTGACCATACAAGATATGGCTTGTCCGCGACGTCACGGGCGCGCAAGATTGCCACGATCCGTTCTTACTTCAGTTATTTGACAGTTAAGACAAAGCTGCTGGAGAAAAATCCTGTGGCTGATCTTGATTCGCCGAAGGCGAAGAAAACCTTGCCCCGGTATCTGAGCCTTGATGAGAGCAAAAAACTCCTGACCTCTGTCGACGGCAGCCACAAGGAAAGAGATTACTGCATCATCACGCTTTTTCTCAATTGCGGGCTTCGTATTTCAGAGCTGGCCGGCATTGATATCGCGGACGTCAGAGCCGATTCCCTGCGCATTTTAGGCAAGGGCGGCAAGGAACGTATCGTCTTTCTAAACGACGCCTGCGCCGGCGCCATCAACGATTACCTTCTGGCCCGCCGGGATATCAAGGCCATCGACAAGCGCGCGCTTTTTATTTCCGCTCGAAAAACACGCCTCACGAAATCGACGATACATAACCTTGTAAAAAATCATCTGGCCGCCGCCGGTCTTGATGCCAGCAAATACTCCTCCCACAAGCTGCGCCATACAGCAGCCACGCTGATGCTCAGAAGCGGCGTTGACGTCCGGACGCTTCTAGAGCTTCTCGGGCATGAGCATCTCAACACGACGCAGATTTATACCCACGTCGAAAGCGACAGCCTACGGGACGCGGCCCAGCGCACTCCCCTTTCGAATATCCGTAAAGGTGGTAAAAAGCCAGAATAAGAGTCGTAATTAGATATATTACACAAAAAATAAGCCGCGTTATTGTATTAATTACAATAGCGCGGCTTTGTTATGTACGTATTATCTTTTCTTTGGAATGATCAGCAATTGCCCGGCACCAACGTTTTCTTCCTTTTCCATCCCGTTGGCGTTAAGAATCAGTTTGGATGTGGAATGATGCTTCTTTGCCAGCTTCCAGAGGGTATCCCCTTTTAACGTCCTATAAATAACAAGCGACGGCGATTTTGAGTTGTCAAGAGGCTCCGTTTCATCGTATGACAGATTTGACAGCGTCCTGATCTGCTTCTGGTTTGTCTCGGTGATATTGAATTCGACAGGTACCCTGAGTTCTATCCCGCTGCCCACCGCGACGCCGTAGACATCCCTGCCGCAATTTGCGGTGGCAGAGCATTTTGAGTTTGCGCCGACTTCGGCGGTTGACTCGGTTTCATACTGGCGCATGGAGGACATGATCCTGCCGTCTTCACTCGCGTAGACGGCGTTGACATACAGCGGGCACCGCAGCGTCATGCTGTTCGCGTGCGTTTGATGCGAAACGGCTCCCGTGTGGACATTGAGCGTTATCACGCGCGCGACGGTAGACGGTGTTTCCATCACGCCGTGAAATACGGCGTTTGCTTTCATGTCGCTCTTGCTGTCAAAATGGTATTCCGACGTTTCCTGCTCGAGTTTGTATTTCGTGCTGTACAGGTCGGAGATAAAGGTAATTTGTTTTCTCTCCGACGCGATACATTGCGCGACGGCGTGTACCTCCATAATGATCATTCTGCCGTCCGGATTGTGCGGCGTCTGCTCGGCGTCAAAATATGCGTTTGTCAGCATCAGAACGATGGTAAAGCTGCTGTCACCGGCCGGCGTATCAAGCTCGACGATCTGAGAGAACTCCGAGCTGAAATCAGCCTTTGACATTTCCCCGCCGCCCGCGGGATTGTACAGCAGTGCAACGTTGGCGTTGCCCCTCAGGATCAGCTTACTCCCGACGACCTTTGTGTCTTCAGGTGTAATATTCACCCTGTATTTCAGTATTTCACCGACAGGCGGATTCGAGTTGGGTACGGATAATTCGTCCGATATGACAAAGGTCTTCTCCTTGATGCCTGTTGTTGTGAAAATATCGCAGTTGTCCGTTATCATTTCTATGCCGGCGTCAGTATCGTCTTCCATACCGGATGAGATCAGGAAATCGTCGTCGTTATAACAGACGATATCCGTCAGCATATCGACGCGGGCAACGATTTTCCTGGGGTTGACCATAGACGCGTCGGCCGACACGACCGAAACACTGGCGGTCACTCTCGTATTCTGCGTGATCTCCACATCGTTTGCCGACGTGGTAACCGGAATCTCAAGCTCCATTTTTCGGACGCCGCCCGCGCCGTCCGGGGCGTATATGATCGTTACCGCAGCCACACCCGTAACGGAAACGCGTCCGTTATCGGTTGATTTGCTTCTTAAATAGACGACGGCGTCGGTGTCCACGATACGCTGGATGTCCGGGAGCGCGTCGGGGACATGCTCGGCGCCATCAGCGAGTCGATCGTCGGG
>CAZJCH010000195.1:237-5338 GCA_964544005.1 uncultured Papillibacter sp. | reverse complement strand
GCCCGGTGTCAACGGAATGCAGGCGGCCCACGAAATACGGGAGCATAACAGCCGGACGGAGATCGTATTTCTGACCTCCTCTCCGGAATATGCGGTGGAGAGCTATAGCGTACGGGCGCACCATTATCTTTTGAAGCCTGCCACCGAAGAAAAGCTGTATCCCATCCTTGACAGGCTGATGGACGATTTCAAGAAACCGGAGGACGCGTTGCGTATCAGAACTCAGGCCAGTGTGTTCAGCTTGCCGTACAGTAAAATTGAATATGTGGAGGTTAATGCCAAAACTATATATCTTTATCTTACGGACGGCGGAATTCACGATGTGCCCGGCAGCCTGGCTGATTATGAACCGGTTCTGCTTAAAAGACCTGGTTTTATTAAAGTGCATCGCTCCTATCTCGTGAATCTGCAATGGGTACAGGAGCTTCGGCAGGGAGAACTTGTGACCGTAGGGGGCCGTCGCGTACCCGTATCCAGAACAGCCTATTCTCAGGTGCGGACAGCCTATACGCAGTTTCTTTTCGAGGAAGCGGATAAGCTGGCGCAGGACATGGAAGGCGGTATTGAATGATAGAGACTGTTATAGGGCTCATACGATTTGGATTTTCTCTGCTCTTTGGCGTTGCTGTCACGGTTGTCTTCGTGGGCATAGAGCGGACGCGAAGGAATTATCTTGTTGTTGGCTTCACCTGCGTCATTCTCCTTTTAGTTCAGTCCGCCTGCTGGTGGTTTTTTGGCATAGACATGACGTCAAAACTGTATCCGCTTATCATCCATGTTCCGATGTTGTTTTTATGCGCTCTTTATTTTAAGCGTCCCTGGCTGACCTCCGCCGCCAGTATACTTTCCGCATACCTTTGCTGTCAGGCTCCGCGCTGGATCGGTTTTCTTGCGGGCGCCGCCGTTGACAGCAGGCTCGCCGACCACATTTCTTATATTGCGGCCGTGTTTGTGGCCTACTATTTCCTGAAAAGATATGTGGCTGGGTCCGTCCGGGAGCTAATGGAAAATTCCGTTAAGTCCCGCGTGCTTTTGGGGGCGGTACCTCTTTTTTACTACATGTTCGACTATGTTACCACCATCTACACCGATATCCTTTACAGCGGTACTGAATGGGCGGTGCAGTTCATGCCCTCAACAGTATCCGTTTTTTATTTCGTGTTTGTTATCCTCTACTACGCCGAAACTCAAAAGCAGGCGGGTGCTCAGCGAGAGCGGGATATGCTGGCCGCACAGCTTCAGATGGCGCAAACGGAGTTTACCACGCTCCGACAACTGCAGGAATGCACCGCTGTTTATCGCCACGATATGAGGCATCATTTCGCGTTCCTGCAGGGCTTGGCTGCAGAGGGTAGTATAGATGGAATCAAGGAGTATCTGAAAACCGCGAAATCCGATATTGACGCTATCACTCCGGTGCGTTTTTGCGAGAATGAAACGGCTAATCTGGTTTTATCAGCCTTTTCCGCCAGAGCGGCGCAGGAAGGCGTTCATCTGTCGGTGGATGCGAGGCTGCCGGGCACAATTCCCTTGAGCGATACCGAGTTTTGCTCGCTGCTTTCAAACAGCCTTGAGAACGCCATTACCGCTGCGGCCTCCTGCCCCGATTCACGCGTGACAGTTAAGGCGCAGGTACACAAAAACAAACTCTTAATTTCAGTGGTTAATTTTTATTTAGGAGAAATCAGAATGAAAGACGGTTTTCCTAAATCGCGCTTCGCGAACCATGGCTACGGAACGCGCAGCATCGTGGCTATTGCCAATGCCCACGGTGGGCAGGCAATTTTCAACACTGAAGGTGGAGTATTCAGCTTAAAAATCATGCTTCCTCTTGGACCAAGTTAGGGCGTTGCTGTGGAGTACATCTCCGCATATTATACATAAGCAGGCTCGCTTGGCTTGCTTACTCATAAAAGGCAAAAAAATCGAGTGCCCATATCAAACCATCAGGTTTGTTATGAGCACTCGATTTGGTCCGAGTGACAAGACTTGAACTTGCGGCCTCTTGACCCCCAGTCAAGCGCGCTACCAGCTGCGCCACACCCGGATATGGAATTTTTGACGCTTAATGATGATAACACATATCGCTGTTCAATGCAACACGGAAATATCAAATTCCCGATGAAATGTTTTAGAAGTGAAACCGCTTGATGAGCTCGTTCTTATACTTCTTGTCGGCGAAGATAAACATCCCAAGCAGAGTCACAAAAGAAAAAAAGGCGGAGACGATGCTGGGCCACGCTGTTGTGACAAGCCCGGTGATGACGGAAATGACAGGCAGGACGCCGAGGAGGATGGTGATAAACTGATACATGGCGTATTCGCGCCACTTCATTCTTTTTATCAATATGACAATTGAAATAAAAGCCGTCGCGGCGATAAAGAGAAACGGCACGACATAGTCAAGGCTCCAGCCTTTCGAGCCGATGACAAACTGCGCCACAACGAAAAAGACGCAAGCGGCGAGAGCGTCGACTATAATATGGTGCCCGATATTTTTCCGCGCGGCGAGCGGATAGACGAGCGCCGCCCAGAAAAAGCCGATGCCGCCCGCGACGAGCAGCGACCAGAGCATCCCCTCGTACATCAGCAGGTTGATCAGAATGCATGCGGAAGCACCCACGACGGATATGAACAGCAAAAGGCGCAGGGCAAGGTTATACTTGATCTCCCCGTTATATCGGGGATACGTGTCTTCGGAAGCTTCCGCATCCGTGAGTTCATTTTGGCAGCTTGAAAGCTCAGATGCGCAGAGGGGGCAATACCCGTAAGTTGTGTTAACCGATAAGGTACATTTTTTACAATACTTCATAGCAACGCTCCGTAATTTGACTCAACGACGATATTGAGGCCTTTATTAGCCAGGAACCTGAAGAAAAAGCGCTCGATGTCGGTTTCCTCGATGACGCGCGAAAAAGAGACCGTCATGCTGTCTCCGAAGGTGCACATGGCACAGCTGAATGCGTTCAGCGTCGGCGCGCCGAGTACGAAATCAAAGCGTTTGATATGGCTTTTCATGGAGTCCGGCACGCTGACGACGCCGATATTGGAAAGAGTCGTCGTCACAAGCTTTTCACCATAGAGATTAAATGCTGTTCTCAATGCAATATTTTTCAGGAACAAGGGGGCAAGACGGACAAAGGGGCTGCGTTCGGCGCTGACATTGGCGCCGATTTTTTCAAGCAGCTTGTCTTTGCTGACATCGCTTCTCAGCTGTTCCCTCACAGCGTCGAGAATTTCTTCGAACGTGTACGCTCCCGCGCAGAAGGTCAGACCGACATTGACGTAGGAGGAAAAATTCCTCAGCGTACTGGATTCAAGGTGGTTTCTCAGATTGACGGGAATCGAGATCTTGACAGGCAGCCTGTTCCCCCGCCCTTTCAGCTGCGTCTCGTATATGGCATCCAGGAGGAGCGCCGCAATGTATTCCGTGACGGTGGAGGCGCTCGCCGCAGCGAGCTGCTTCAGCTCGGAGGGCAGCAGGATTCCCTGGGTGAGGCGTAGGTTTTGCGGTGCGATTTGCGTGCCCTTGAGCTGGTACGCTTTGTCTTCCGCCCGGCTGCTGATCGCCTTCTGATCGTAATACTTCAGGAAGCTGTCCTCGACCTCGCCGCTGTCTGACCAGGTCTGTCCGTCCAGAATGCCGGCGTCGGCGACGACAGGTATTCCGAGAAGAGACAGATAGTTGTAAACAAGCGCCTTGAGAAACGCGAGGGCGCCCGTTGCGTCCGACAGCACGTGAAATACCTCCAGGCTGATCCGCGTATTGTAGTAATTGACGCGGAACAGGTAGCCGCTTGTTTCCCGCAGGTCGACGGGCCGGCAGATCGGCGCGCTCTCCCATGTCACAAAGGCCTTGCCGGGATTGTGCTCAAAAAAATACCAGAAAAGCCCTCTTTTCATCCGGACGCCGAAAGTCGGAAATCTCGGCACTGTCCGAGACAGGGCTCTTTGCAGAATTTCCGGATTGACTTTTTCGCGGAGCTCGACAGAGACGCGATAAACGCTTGCGCGCTTGGCGTTTGTGACGGCGGGATAAATCTTAGCGGCGTTATCGAGCCTGTACCATTTGTTTTCATTTTTCACGGCGGCTTGCCCTTCCATAAGGCGTCCTCTCTATTGCATGTTTTCATTAAGACAGATGCTAGCATGATTGCATTTTGATGTCAAGGTAACGGCGCTATATGGCATATGAAGCCACGTCGCGTTTGAGTCGGGCGTCTCTTATTGAACCGGCACGGCCGTGTCCGTATAACCTGTGATTTGACCTTTCACTGTGCCGGCTGTCAATTCAGTGAGACGCCCGTCAAATAAAGCCGCTTCGTTTTCACCGAAGAGAGCCCGGATGGAGACGTCGGCGGTGTACTCTACGCTTTCCACCGAACCGCCGGAGGCAGCTATCTCGCTTTTGACGCGTTCGAAGAGATGATACGGGCAGGTGATTTCCATGACGGCCAAATGCCGCATTTCCGCGATGCCCGCTGCGTCAAGGGCCAGCTTCGCGGTGTGCGCGTAGGCTCGGGTCAGGCCGCCGGCGCCCAGCAATATGCCCCCGAAGTAGCGCGTGACGATACACAGGACGTTTTCGATGCCGCCGCGCCGGAACACCTCCAGCATGGGCTGTCCTGCCGTCCCCTGGGGCTCCCCATCGTCGGCGTACCTGACGGCGGCCAAGTCGCTTTTTCCGCTGTCGCGAACACTATAGCACCAGCAGTTGTGCCGGGCGTCATAGTATTTCGACTTTGTTTTCGCGATGAGTTCTCTGGCCTCCGACTCGGATTCCACCGGCCATACCTGACCGATAAACCTGGAGCGCTTTTCGACAAGTTCGGCTTCACCGTACTTCGACGGTACAAAATAGACCATATAAAGCGCCCCGCCTTTCTATCCTCTCTCAACCGATTCATAATCTCGCAGCCTGCCGTACGTATCCGGGTTCAAAACTGCCTCAATCTCAATACAGTCGTCCAGATAGTCAATGCGGACGACGGAGGCTTCCTTATGCAGGAGCTCAACAATACTGCCTTTATCATAGGGCAAGCGCAGCGTCACTCTTTTTTTCGACTGCTGCAGTGCCTTTTCAATCTTTGTGAGAAGGTCC